>JBJTWS010000341.1:0-6081 GCA_046081905.1 Synechococcus sp.
GGGCGTGGCGGTGCGCCGCTGGATGCGCGCCGGCAGGCCGGGCTCGAGCGGCTCGATCGCCACCCCATCGGCGCCGGGGCCATAGAGCGCGGGCACATAGACGCCGGGCACCTGGGCCAGGTCCCGCAGCAGTGCCCGGCGGCTGAGCCCGGCGGCACGGGCCTCGGCCACCACCAGGCCGATCTCCGGCAGCAGCTCCTCACCGTCGCCCAGGGCGATGAAGTCGAAGAAGGCGGCGAAGGGCTCCGGGTTGCTGGTGGCGGTGGGTCCGCCGGCGAAGATCAGCGGCGGCGCCTCCGGATGGCTGAGCGGCAGATCGCCCCGCTCCGCGGCCCGGATCGGGATGCCGGCCAGCTCCAGCATCGTGAGGATGTTGGTGCCGCCGAGCTCGTAGCTGAGCGAAAAACCCAGGATGTCGAAGGCCGAAAGGGGCCGGCGGCTCTCCACCGCGAACAGCGGTACCTGCCGCTCCCGCAGGCGGGCCGCCAGATCCGGGGCCGGCAGATAGCTGCGGTCGCAGAGTTGGCCGGGAACGGCGTTGAGGATCGAATAGAGAATGATGTGGCCGCTGTTGCTGGCCCCAACCTCGTAGACCTCGGGGTAGGTGAGCGCCCAGCGCACCCCGGCCTGGTCCCAGGCCTGCGCCCAGTCGCGCGGCTGCACGCCCCGCTCGTTGCCGAGGTAGCGGGCCGGCTTGCTGATCTCCAGGTCCACCAGGGCGTGGAAGTCCACGGGGGCGGCCAAGGCAGGGGCAGACGCAGGAGCCAAGGCGGGCGCGGGCGGGCGTGGGTTCGATCGTATGCAGGCCCCCGGCGGGCGGGCAGGGCGCCATAGGACAATCCCGCCATCCGAGTGCGGCATCGCCGATCTTCCATGGCGCAGGTCAACGGCAACTACCTCAAGCTCAAGGCGGGCTACCTGTTCCCCGAGATCGCCCGGCGGGTGAAGGCCTTCAGCGACGCGAACCCCGAGGCACCGATCATCCGCCTGGGCATCGGCGATGTGACCGAGCCGCTGCCGGAGGCTTGCCGCACCGCCATGAAGGCGGCCATCGATGAGATGGGCACCCGCGAGGGCTTCCACGGCTACGGCCCCGAGCAGGGCTACCTGTGGCTACGGGAGAAGATCGCCGCCCACGATTTCCAGGCCCGCGGCTGCCAGATCTCCGCCGAGGAGATCTTCGTGTCCGATGGCAGCAAGTGCGACAGCGCCAACATCCTCGACATCCTGGGGGAGGGCAACCGCATCGCCGTGACCGACCCGGTCTATCCGGTGTATGTGGACAGCAACGTGATGGCGGGCCGCACCGGCGATGCCGATGACGCCGGCCAGTACGGCGGCCTCACCTACCTGCCGATCAACGCGGCCAACGGCTTCACCGCCCAGATCCCCACCGAAAAGGTGGATCTGATCTACCTCTGCTTCCCCAACAACCCCACCGGCGCGGTGGCCACCAAGGAGCAGCTCCAGGCCTGGGTGGATTACGCCCGCGCCAACGACGCCCTGATCCTGTTCGATGCCGCCTACGAGGCCTTCATCCAGGATCCAAGCCTGCCCCACTCGATCTACGAGATTGAGGGCGCCCGCGAGTGTGCGATCGAATTCCGCTCCTTCTCCAAGAACGCCGGCTTCACCGGCACCCGCTGCGCCCTCACCGTGGTGCCCCGCGGCCTGATGGGCACCGCCGCCAATGGCGAACAGGTGGAGCTCTGGGGGCTGTGGAACCGCCGCCAGTGCACCAAGTTCAACGGGGTGAGCTACATCGTGCAGCGCGGCGCCGAGGCCGTGTATTCCTCCGAAGGCCAGAAGCAGGTACAGGCCCTGGTGGCCTTCTACATGGAGAACGCCGCGATCATCCGCCGCGAGCTCAGCGCCGCCGGCATCCAGGTGTATGGAGGAGAGCAGGCCCCCTACGTGTGGCTGAAAACCCCCGCCGGGCTGGATTCCTGGGGCTTCTTCGATCACCTGCTCCAGAACGCCCACGTGGTGGGCACCCCCGGCAGCGGCTTCGGCGCTGCGGGCGAGGGCTACTTCCGCCTCTCCGCCTTCAACAGCCGCGCCAACGTGGAAGAGGCGATGCGGCGGGTGCGGGCGCTGTGAGACTCCCCAGGCCCCTGGATCGATCCGGGAATCGATCCCAAAGGAAATCGATAGAGTCGAGTCTCGTCATGCTGGTGCCCCTCATGACAATCCACCCATCCCACGCCCGACCGGCAGCCGCGATCGGCCCCGCCAACGGCCACTGGCGGGCCACCAGCAGCCCCGGGGCCAATCCCGGCGGCGCCGCCGTGATGGAGAAGGCGCCGGAGCGGGTGCGCAAGCCCTCGCCCCGCTACAAGGTGCTGCTCCACAACGATCCGGTGAACACGATGGAATACGTGGTCACCACCCTGCGGCAGGTGGTGCCGAGCCTGAGCGAACAGGACGCGATCGCCGTGATGCTCGAGGCCCACAACACCGGGGTGGGGCTGGTGATCGTGTGCGATCTGGAGCCGGCGGAGTTCTACTGCGAAACCCTCAAGGCCAAGGGCCTCACCAGCACGATCGAGCCGGAGACATGAGCGGCGGCCCCGCCGCCGGCCCGGGCCGCTGGCTGCTGGCTCTCCTGTACGTGCCGCTGCTCTACGCCGGGGGCTGGCTGCTGGCCTGGCCCCTCGGCAGGCCCGACCACTCCCTGGTGGGGACCGTCTTCACCCTCCTCCTTTTCCTGCTCAGCCTGCCGCTCTGGGTGCGGCGGCACTGGCACCAGAAGGCCCCCTGGCGGGCCCTGGGGGTGAGCGGGCCGCCGCCGGCGCTGCTGCGGGCGTTCGTGCGCGGACTGCTGAAGGCGGTGCTGCTGCTGCTGGCCCTGGCCCTGGTGCTGCGGCTGGGGGGCTGGGCCCAATGGCGGGGGGAGCTGCAGCCGGCGGAGCTCGCCAATGCTCTGCTGCTGGTGCTCGGGGTGGGCTTCGCCGAGGAACTTGTGTTCCGCGGCTGGCTCTGGGGCGAACTGCAGGTGCTGCTCGGCGGCAGCCCACGGGCAGGCCAGCGGGCCTTGCTGGCCCAGGCCGCGGTGTTCAGCCTGGTGCACACCCGCTTCACCCTGGGGGCGGCGGCCCTGGTGCCCCTGCTGGGGGGCCTGGGCCTGCTGGGGCTGGCGCTGGCCCTGCAGCGGCGGGCCGATGGCGGCCTGCTCTGGAGCGCGGTGGGGCTGCACGGCGGCCTGGTGGGGGGCTGGTTCCTGCTGCAGGGCAGCCTGCTGGAGCTGGGCCCCACAACCCCGGCCTGGCTGGTGGGGCCGGGGGGCGCTGCGCCGAATCCGATCGGCGGGCTGGTGGGCTGGCTGGGTCTGGCGGCGCTGCTGTGGGTGCGGCGCCGCTGGTGGCAGCCGCTCAGCGCACCGCCGTAGCCAGGGCCCGCCGCCCCTCCACCGGGGCATGCAGGGCCTCCTCCAGGGGAGCCAGCCCATAGTCGCGCTCGAGCAGATCCATCACGGTGCGGCCGAAATCGGCCGGGTTGCGCTCGAAGGCCTCCAGGCAGATGCGGCCGAAGGTGCTGCCCATCGGCTCGGGGTTCCAGAGCATGCGCCGGGCATCCCAGGGCAGCATGCTCATCGGGTTGTAGCCGGGCTTGATCAGACCCTGCTCGAAGCCGTACTGCTCCAGATGGGTGTGGGGCTGCAGGCCAATGAAGAAGATGGCGGGCTCCACCTTGTCGGCGCCGAAAATGCGCTCGAGTTCGCGGTGGTAGGCCACGGTCTGGCGGATGGTTTCGGGCCGCTCATCGATCACGTTGAACGAGTAATTCACGGACACGTGCTCGCGGAAGCCGGCCCGGGCCAGCAGGCGGCAGTTCTCCAACACCGTGCGCAGGTTGTAGCCCATGCGCATCTTGCGCACGAGCTCCTGGGAGCCGGAGGTGATGCCGATCTCGAAGTAGTCCATGCCGGTGGCCACCATCAGCTCCGCCAGCTCGGCATCGAGGTTGTCGGCCCGGATGTAGGCGGCCCAGCGGATGTCCGTCCAACCCTCGGCCAGGATCGCCCGCAGCAGCCGCTTGGCGTCATCGATGTAGCGGCGGGCCGGGATGAACTGGGCATCGGTGAACCAGAAGCCGCGCACGCCCCGTTCATAGAGCTGCCGCATCTCGGCGATCACCTCCTCCACGGGGTTCACCCGCACCGCCTTGCCCTCCACCACGGTGTAGACGCAGTAGCAGCAATTGTGGGGGCAGCCGCGCTTGGTCTGCACCCCCACGTAGAAGTCGCCGCCCTCGAGGTACCAGTTCAGCTGCGGCCAGATCGATTCGATGTAGGCGTAGTCGCAGGCGGCCTTCTCCACCCCGGCCGGCTGTTCATGGATCAGGCCCAGCCGCGGCTCCTCGCCCGCCAGAAAACAGCGCTCCCCCTCCAGGGATTCGCCGCGGATCAGCTTCTCGAGGAGCGGCTCCCCCTCCCCCACCGACACCACGGTGCCGCGCGGCAGCTGCCGGCCCAGCTGCTCATAAAACACGCTCACGGCGCCCCCGCCGAGCACGGCCCGCGCCTCGGGAGCGAAGCGCCGGGCGCGGCGCAGGCCCCGCCGCACCAGCCGCAGGTTCCGCCAGAGCTCCCCGTAGAAGGCGGCCATCAGCTGCACGCCACCGAGGGCGCCCCGCAGGCGGCGCAGTGGATTGCGGGCGTAGAACACCTCAAAGGAGTTCTGCAGGGGATTGCCGCCCCGACCATCCACCGGCGCATAGATCTGGATGTCGCGCCAGGAGAACACCAGCAGGGTGGGGCGGAAGGCCTCGATCGTGCGCAGCAGTACCCGCTCCACATCCAGCACCGGCAGGGCCGCCAGATCGAGGATGCGCTGCGGCAGCTCGGGGAATTGGCGGTGCAGGTGGTCGGCCAGGTAGATGGGGCCGATCGGGAAGATCGGGTTGCAGGGGAGCCGCACCAGCAGCACCCGGGGATTACGCTGGCTGCCCACGGCGGTGCGGCTCTCTCTGGATCAAGACGGCTGGGACGCTAACAACCGTTTCCGCGCTTCGAGGGCGCGGCGGCGCAGCGGCGGCGGCAGCCGGGGGATCCAGGCCTCGTGCACGCAGAGGCGGGGCTCGAGCCGCCAGCCGGCCGCCGCCAGGTGCTCGGCCAGCTGGCGGGGCTGGGGCTGGGGGTAGAGGGGATTGATCACATCGGTGCTGTCGATGCCGCCGAGGTCGTCGATGCCGGCCTCCAGGGCCTCGGGCAGGGCCTCCAGGGGCCAGAGGTTGGGCGGCATCTGCAGGTGCACCTCCGGCGGCAGACGCCGCCGTGCCTCGGCGATCACCGCCAGCAGCTCGCGCCGCTCCTGCGCATCGAGCGGCGCGGCGGCCGCCTCCGCCGGGCGCCAGGGCTGGAGGATCACCTCCTGCAGGTGGCCCCAGCGGCGCTGCAGCGCCGCCAGCAGCTCGAGCGCCGCGATCCGCTCGTGGCGGCGTTCCCCCACCCCCAGCAGCAGGCCCGTGGTGAAGGGAAGACCGAGCCGGCCGGCCTGCTCCAGCTGAGCGAGGCGCACCTCCAGCCGCTTGCTGGGGGCCCGCCGGTGCAGGGCGTCGTAGGCGGGCCCGAGGCCCTCGAGCATCAGCCCGAGGGAGGGATTGAGCCGCCCCAGCCGGGCCATCTCCCGCAGCGACAGGGGACCGGCGTTGGTGTGGGGCAGCCGCCCCTGCGCCAGGGCCAGCTCCGCCAGCTCCCGCAGCCGCGTGAACCAGCGGGCGCGCCAGGGGGAGCCGGGCGCCACCTCACCGCTGAGCAGCAGCACCTCCGTGGCCTGCGGCCGGGCCGCCAGGAGCTGCTCGGCGACCGGCAGGGGGAGGGCATCGGCCAGCGGATCACGCGGATCGGGGGTGCGGCGGAAACCGCAGTAGCCGCAGTTGTTGAAGCAGCTGTGGGTGGGCACGAGGGTGAGGCTCGGGCTCCAGGTGATCCGGCGGCCGCCCGCCGCGCACGCCGCCGCCTGGCTCACGCACCCCCCTTGATGAACCGACCTTCATGAAGCCCCTTCATGAACCTCCTTCATGAAACCCGCTTTACAGAGGAGCAACATTCCGTTACGGTATTGGGGAGGCGGGAAACCG
>JBJTWS010000342.1:0-8182 GCA_046081905.1 Synechococcus sp.
GGATCGGATCGCCGAGGGCGAAGCCGACGATCGTGGCCGCCATGCTCGTGGCCTGGTAGACGGAATTGGCCGCCAGAAGCTGATGCGGCGGCACCAGCAGCGGAATCGCCGCCTGTTCCGCAGGAGCGAAGAACTGGGTGAGCACCGACTCCAGGAGCGTCATCAGCACCAGTGCCCAGTAGCCCCAGCCCAGCCCGAGCCATTGCGGTCCCGGCAGGAGCGTCAGCGGGGCCAGCAGCACCAGCAGGGCCCTCAGCGCGTTGGAGGCCACCATCACGCCCCGCTTGGGCCAGCGGTCGGCCCAGACCCCGGCCACGGTGCCGAGCACCATGGCCGGGATGGTGTTGGCCACGTAGATCCCCGTGGCCAGCAGGGTGATCATCTGGGCGCGGGTCTCCACGTCCATGCGCATCACGGCGGCCGCCTCCGCCAGGGCGGGGTTGGCGGCGGAGGTCTCCGTGACCCAGTACTGAGCGATCACGAACACCATCAGCACGATGTAGAACTTGTCCGCCAGCTGCGAAAAGACCTGGCCCAGCCACAGGCGCCGGAAGCGGGGCAGGGCGAGAACGGCGGCCAGTCCCTGGTCCTGGTTCGCCGTGCGTGGACTGGCCTCTCGTGGGCTGGCCTCTCGTGGACCGTCGGGGGCGCTCACGCTGGCGCTGCGGGGGGCTCGTGCCGGTTCATGTTGCCGCAGGGCCGTCCGGCGCCTGCTGCCGCAGCAGCCGCCAGGCCCGGGGCCGGTGCGGCAGGTGCTCGCCGCACCACAGCTCCAGCAGCCCCACAAGCCGCAGCCACACCGGCTCCGGCCCCAGCAGGGCTCCGTCTCGCCGCCGCGGCAGATGGGGCCGGGGCAGCCGCTGCAGCAGGGCCAGCTCCGAGGCGTTGAGCAGCAGCCGTGCCCCCGGCACCGCTCCCACCACCAGCCCTTCAACGGGCAGGACGCTGCAGCGCCAGTCCCAGTTCCCCACGGGGGGTTCCAGCGCTTCGCCACTGCGGGCGCAGTGCTGCAGCGGCAGGCCGTAGCCCCCCAGGGCCAGCAGGTGCACGGCCCCCTGCACGGCGATCGCCACTGCCTCCGGCCGGGGGGCGCGCTCCCGCACCACCTCCTCCAGCCGGCCCAGGTGGAGCAGCAGGTCGCCCAGCAGGCCGGGCACCGGCTGCTGCTCCGGCACCAGCAGGGCCGCCAGCTCCAGCAGCGACTGGGCGGCGGCGAGGGTGTCGAGCCGCTCCCCCAGGCCGGTGTAGCTCTGCCGCACCTCCAATTGCCGCACCCGCTGCAGCCCCGTGCCGCCACCCACCAGCAGGCTCAGGTGGGCCAGGGGCACCGCCGCCGCCAGCTTGCTGCGGGGCCGGCGGGCGCCGGGCACCGCCAGGCGCCGCAGCCCCTCCTCCTCGCTCAGCAGGGTGAGCAGCCGGTCGTGTTCCCCCAGGGGCTGGGCCCGCAGGGCCAGCCCCTCAAGCCGTCGATCCGGCACGCTGCGCCTGCATCAGGGCAACGCCGCGGCTGGTGCCGAGGCGGGCGGCACCGGCGAGCACCAGGGCCTGGGCCTGCTCCAGATCGGCGATGCCGCCGGCGGCCTTCACGGCAGCGCGGCCCCGGGCCAGCTCCCGCAGCCGGCCCACCTGCTCCACGGTCACCGGCGGGCCGAAGCCGCTGCCGGTCTTGAGGAAGCGGGCGCCGGCATCGAGGCTCACCTCCACCAGCAGCGCCAGCGACTCCGGATCGAGGCGCCCCATCTCGAGGATCACCTTCACCGGCGCCCCCAGGTCGGTGATCGCGGCCAGGTCGTCGTGCAGGACCGTGCTGTCGCGATCGATCAGGGCGGCGAAATCGGGCACCACATCGAGTTCATCGGCGCCGGCGGCCACGGCCGCCTCGGCTTCGGCGCGCTTGATCGCGGCCGGCACCGCGCCGAAGGGGAAGCCCACCACGGAGATCAGCCGCACCGGTCCGCCCAGGGGCAGGCGCTCCCGGGCGGCGGGAATCCAGCGGGAGGCCAGGCACACCCCCGCAAAGCCGAAGTGGCGGGCCTCCTCGAGGCAGCGCTCCACCGACGCCCAACCCTGGAGGGGATCGAGCAGGGCGTGGTCGATCAGGGGGGCGAGGTCGGGAACCTCACCGGGGCTGGATCGATCGCGGGGCATCGGCGGGCGGACGGCAGGGGAGGGAGACCTAGGCGTTGCGGGTCTGGATCACCCCGAAGCCGCCGTGGTTGCGGCGGTACACCACCTGGATCTCGCCGCTTTCGGCGTCCCGGAACACGTAGAAGTCGTGGTCGATCAGCTCGAGCTGGTGCAGGGCGTCGTCGAGGCCCATGGGCGGCATCGCGAAGTACTTGCGCCGCACGCCGGGGGAGGGCAGCGCCGGTTCGCGGCCCTCGGTGAGGGAGCCATCGATCGGCAGATCCCCCGCCACCTCCTCGGTGCCCGGAGTGGCGCTGGCCCGGTGGCCGGAGCTGTGGTGATGGTCCTGCAGGCGATCCTTGAAGCGGTGCAGCTGCCGGCTCAGCTTGCTCGCCACCAGATCGATGCTGGCGTAGAGGTTCTCGCTCCTCTCCTGGGCGCGGATCACGGTGCCGTTGGCATACATCGTCACCTCCGCGGTCTGCTGCGGCACGCGGGGGTTGCGGGCCACGGAGAGATGCACATCGGCCTCCTTCACCATCCCCTCGAAGTGGTTGATGGCACGGGTGAGCTTGGCTTCGGTGTATTCCCGGATGGCCGGGGTGACATCGAGATTGCGGCCATGAATCAGCAGTTTCATCAGATTGGACCGCCTCCGGTTGCTCTGGTTGTGCCAACGCTACGAACGCCGCTGCCCGGCTCCCGAAACGACGCAATCCTTTTTGAAACCTCCGCTGCGGTGCCGTTCCCCCAGGCCTGGCGGTGGCAGCGGCAGCTGCAGGCGCGCCTGCTGGAGGATCCCGAGGGCCCTGAGGCGCTGCTGCTGCTGCAGCATCCGGCCTGCTACACCCTCGGGCGCGGTGCCGATCCGGGCTTCCTCGGCTTCGATCCGCAGCATCCCCCCCTGCCGCTGCATCGCATCGACCGCGGCGGCGAGGTGACGCACCACGCCCCCGGGCAGCTGGTGCTCTATCCGGTGCTGAACCTGCGCCGCCACGGCACGGATCTGCACGTTTACCTGCGTGCCCTCGAGGAGGTGGTGCTCACCCTGCTGGAGGGGCTCGGTCTGCAGGGGGAGCGGATCGAGGGGCTCACCGGCGTGTGGCTGGAGGGGCGCAAGGTGGCGGCGATCGGGGTGGGGGCCCGCCGCTGGATCAGCCAGCACGGCCTGGCCCTGAATGTCGACTGCTCCCTGCAGGGCTTTGCCGCCATCGTTCCCTGCGGCATCGCCGACCGGCCGGTGGGGCGGCTCTGCGACTGGGACCCGGCCTTCACCACGGGCCGGCTGCAGCCGCTGCTGCGGCAGGCCTTCGCCCGGGTGTTCGGTCTGCGGCTGCGGCCACCCCGGCCGGAGGAAACCCTGCAGGGGTGGTAAGCCTGGGGCCCCACGCCCGCGCCTGTCCCATGGTCGCCCCCGCCGAGATCCACTGGAGCGGAAGTGCCCAGGATCGACGGGCCCTGGAGGCCCGTACCGACTGGAGCCACCTGCGCGGCCTGGAGGAGCTCTGGCCGGCCCTCGATGCCCGCTATGGCGAGGCCATCGCCCTGGACGCGCCCCACGCCCATCCCCCCGAGACCTACAGCTACCGGGAGCTTCGGCTGGGCATCGAGGCGGCGGCGGCGGGATTCGCGGCCCTGGGGGTGACGGCGGGGGACGTGGTGGCCCTCTTCGCGGAGAACGGCCCCCGCTGGCTGCTTGCCGACCAGGGCCTGATGCGGGCCGGGGCGGCCGACGCGGTGCGGGGCAGCGCCGCGCCGATGGAGGAGCTGCGCTACATCCTGGAAGACTCCGGCGCCGTGGGGCTGGTGGTGGAGTCGGCGGCCCTGCTGGAGAGCCTGGCCCTCAGCGAGCGGCAGCGCCAGGCCCTGCGCTTCGTGGTGCTGCTCACCGGCGAAGCGCCCGCGGCGGCCGAGGGCATGCCCCCCACCCTGGCCTGGGAGGAGCTGCTGGAGCGGGGGAGCGCCTCGGGGGCTCCCCCCTTCCCCACCGGCGGGCCGGCCCGGCTGGCGACACTCCTCTACACCTCGGGCACCACCGGCCAGCCCAAGGGGGTGCCCCTCACCCACGCCAACCTCCTGCACCAGGTGCGGCTGCTGGGGGTGGCGGTGGCGCCGGCGCCGGGGGATCGGGTGCTGAGCGTGCTGCCGATCTGGCATGCCTACGAGCGCACCGCCGAGTACTTCCTGCTTTCCTGCGGCTGCCGGCAGAGCTACACCACCCTGCGCCACCTCCGCCCCGACCTCCAGCAGGTACGGCCGCAGTACATGATCAGCGTGCCGCGGCTGTGGGAGGCCCTGCTCTCGGGCTTTGAAGACGCCCTGGCGGCCATGCCCCCGGCCCGGCGGCGCCTGATCTCCGCGGCCCTGGCCAACAGCCGCGGCTTCTGCTTCCGCCGCCGTGAGGCCCTCGACCTCACCCTGGAGCCGGTGCTGCCCGTCGCCCGGATCGGCGCCGCCGCCGCCGCCGCCCTGCGCTGGCCCCTGCACCGGCTCGCCTCCGCCCTGCTCTGGCCGAAGGTGCGGCGCCAGCTGGTGGGGGGGCAGCTGCGCACCGCCATCAGCGGCGGTGGTGCCCTGGCCCTGCATGTGGATGGCTTCTTCGAGGCGATCGGCATCGAGCTGCTGGTGGGCTACGGCCTCACCGAAACCAGCCCGGTGCTCAGCTGCCGCCGCCCCTGGAACAACCGCCGCGGCAGCTCCGGGCAGCCGATGCCGGAAACCTCCCTGCGGATCGTGGATCCCGAGAACGGCGCCCTGCTGGCCATCGGCGAGCGCGGCCGGGTGCTGGCCCGCGGGCCGCAGGTGATGGGGGGCTATTTCCGCAAGCCGGAGGCCACCGCCGCCGTGCTCGATGGCGAGGGCTGGTTCGACACCGGCGACCTGGGCCGCCTCCTGCCCGATGGCTCCCTGGTGCTCACCGGTCGCGCCAAGGACACGATCGTGCTCAGCAGTGGCGAGAACATCGAACCCGGCCCCCTGGAGGAGGCCCTGGTGGAGAGCTCCCTGGTGGAGCAGGTGATGCTGGTGGGGCAGGACCGGCGCCTGCTCGGTGCCCTGCTGGTGCCGCGGGCCGAGGCCCTGGCCTCCTATGCCGTCGCGGCGGGTCTTCCCTCGCCGGCCGAGGGGCAACCGGCCGACCCCGCCCTGCTGCGGGCCCTCAAGGGAGAGTGCAACCGGATCCTGGCGGCCCGTCCCGGCTCCCGGCCGGACGAGCGCCTGGCCGGGGTGGCCCTGTTGGAGCCCTTCACCCTCGAGAACGGCTTGCTCACCCAGACTTTGAAGCAACGCCGCGATCGGATCGCCGCCCGCGACGCCGCCGCCATCGAGGCGATCTACGAATCCTGAGCGCTCCCGGTGCGGCGAACCGCCGTTGACCCGGATGGCACCGGCTGACAGCCTGGGTATTGCATTCGCCTTTCCATGGCCAACGGCTCCACCCTCTCGATCAAGCGCACGGTGAATGTGCGGGCGGTGGTCACGCCCCGCTGGAAGGAGGACGCCGAGCGGGAGCTCGGCAATGCGCTCACGATGGTGGACCAGCAGCTGGCGCAGCTGGAGCAGGAGGGGCAGCAGCTGATCGACGAGATCCGCCGCCAGAGCGCCAACCCGCTGGATCCACGGGTGCAGGACCAGGTGGCCTCGGTGCAGCAGCAGGTGGCGGCCAAGCGGGCCGAGCTGGAGGAGCAGAAGCGGCAGATGCTGGAGCAGCAGCGCCAGGTGCGTGAGCTCGAGATGGAGCAGATCGTGGAGCAGGGCCAGCTCGAGAGCTTCTGCGATGTGCAGGTGGGCGACAACCTGGTGGAGCGGCTGCAGGCTTCGGTGCTGGTGCGCGATGGCGTGATCGAGGCGATCGAGGGGATCTGAGGATCGGCTCCTGCGCTTCGGGGCCGGGGCGGGTCCCGCAGGGTCCGTAAAATCCGCGAAACGCGCGGCAGATCTTGGCCACCCACGAAATCTTCATGCCTGCCCTCAGCTCCACAATGACGGAGGGCAAGATCGTGGAATGGCTCAAGGAGCCCGGCGACCGGGTGGAGCGCGGCGAGTCGGTGCTCGTGGTGGAGTCGGACAAGGCCGACATGGACGTGGAATCGTTCAACGAGGGCTTTCTGGCGGCCGTGCTGATGCCCGCCGGCGGCACGGCTCCGGTGGGGGAAACCATTGGCCTGATCGTGGAAACCGAAGCTGAGATCGCCGAGGCGGCCGCCAAGGCCCCGGCGGCTCCTGCCGCGGCAGCGGCCCCCGCAGCGGCCCCGGCGGCTCCCGCGGCGGCGGCCCCCGCCCAGGCCGCTGCGGTTTCGGTGCCCGCCCCCGCCGCTCCGGCAGTGGTGGCCGCAGCACCGGTGGCGGCTGCCCCCGTGGTGGCGCCGGCCTCCAGCGCCAGCGGCCGGGTGGTGGCCTCGCCCCGGGCCAAGAAGCTCGCCAGCCAGCTGGGGGTGGATCTCAGCGCCCTGCGGGGCAGCGGCCCCCACGGGCGCATCCAGGCCGAAGACGTGCTCGCCGCCACCGGCCAGCCGATCTCCGTGCCGCGGGTGGCCGAGGGCAGCGGCCCGGCCGTGGCTCCGGCGGCGGCCACTGCCAACGGCAATTGTGCTTCCGCGCCGGCCCCCGCGCCGGCGGGTCAGACCTTCGGGCGGCCCGGGGAGGCGGTGGCCTTCAACACCCTGCAGAACGCGGTGAACCGCAACATGGTGGCCAGCCTGGCGGTGCCCTGCTTCCGGGTGGGCTACACGATCACCACCACCAAGCTCGATGCCTTCTACAAGCAGGTGAAAAGCAAGGGCGTGACCATGACCGCCCTGCTGGCCAAGGCGGTGGCGGTGACCCTGGCCCGCCACCCGCAGGTGAATGCCGCCACGAGCGCTGACGGCAGCGCCATGGCCTACCCCGCCGCGGTGAACGTGGCCGTGGCGGTGGCGATGGAGGACGGCGGCCTGATCACCCCCGTGCTGGCCAGCGCCGACAAGACCGACATCTATTCCCTGGCCCGCAACTGGGCCGACCTGGTGGCCCGCGCCCGCACCAAGCAGCTGCAGCCTGAGGAATACAGCACCGGCACCTTCACCCTCTCCAACCTGGGCATGTTCGGCGTGGATCGCTTCGACGCGATCCTGCCCCCCGGCACCGGCGCGATCCTGGCGGTGGCGGCCTCCCGTCCCACGGTGGTGGCCGGCAAGGACGGCTCGATCCGGGTGGCCAACCAGATGCAGGTGAACCTCACCTGCGACCACCGCACCATCTACGGTGCCCATGCGGCCGCCTTCCTCAAGGACCTGGCCCAGCTGATCGAGACCAACCCCGAGAGCCTGGCCCTCTGATCCGGGCGGGCCGGCGATCCGTGACCCTGCTCCGCCGCCTCTTCGGCGATCCCCTGCCCCGCAGCCAGGCAGCCACCGAACGGCTGCCCAGCTACAAGGCCCTGCCGATCCTCTCCTCCGATGCCCTCTCCTCGGTGGCCTACGCCACCGATGCGGCCCTGGGAGTGCTGGTCCTGGCCGGCAGTGGCGCGCTGGCCCTCTCGGTGCCGATCACGGTGGCGATCATCGCCCTGATCGCCATCGTGGTGTTCTCCTACCGCCAGACGATCGAGGCCTACCCCCAGGGGGGTGGCTCCTATGTGGTGGCCCGCGAGAACCTCGGCACCGCGGCCAGCCTCGTGGCCGCCGCCGCCCTCCTGGTGGACTACACCCTCACCGCGGCGGTGAGCCTGATGGCGGGCACCCAGGCCCTCTCCTCCCTGGTGCCGGCTCTGCTGCGGCATGAGGTGGCCTTCGCGCTGCTGCTGCTGCTGCTGGTGGGCTGGGCCAACCTGCGCGGCGTGAAGGAGGCCGGCAAGGCCTTTGCCCTGCCCACCTATGCCTTCGTGGTGATGGTGGCCCTGCTGGCCCTGTTCGGCCTGCAGGACCTGCTGCTGCACCACGGTTTCCGGCCCGATCCGCCGCCGGCGGTGGCGGCCCTGGAGCCCCTAGGGCTCTTTCTGATCCTGCGGGCCTTCAGCTCCGGCTGCTCGGCGATGACGGGCATCGAGGCGATCGCCAACGGCGTGAAGGTGTTCCGG
>JBJTWS010000343.1:0-21088 GCA_046081905.1 Synechococcus sp.
CCGCGAACGGCGGCCCGCCGCCGCCGAGGCCAGGGAGCTGCGGCCGGCCGCATGAGCGACGGCACCGATCTGGCCGGCCTCTGCGAGCGGCTGCAGCGGCGAGCCGGGCTCAGCGGCAAGCGCGACATCCAGGCCCCGGCGGAGCGCTTTGCGCACCAGCCCTTTGCGGCTCTGGGGCCGGCGGCGGCCCTCGGCGACGATGCCGCCCTGCTGCCAGCGAGCGGATCTCCCCTGCTGCTGGCCTGCGAGGGCCTGCAGCCGGAGCTGGTGGCGGAAGACCCCTGGTTCGCGGGCTGGTGCGGCGTGCTGGTGAACCTCAGCGACATCGCCGCCATGGGCGGACGGCCCCTGGCGCTGGTGAACAGCCTCTGGTGCCGCGATCCCCAGCGGGCCGAGCCGCTGCTGGCGGGCCTGCGCCACGGCTGCGACACCTTCGGGATCCCGATGGTGGGGGGCCACACCAACCTGCGCAGCCCCTACGACGCCCTCTCGGTGGCGGTGCTGGGCACCGCGCCGGGGCCGGTGCTCTCGGCCCGGCTGGCCCGGCCCGGGCAGTGCTGCGTGCTGCTGATCGATCCGGCCGGGCGGTTCCACCGCCACTACCCCTTCTGGGATGCCGCCACCCAGGCCGAACCGGCGCGGCTGCGGCGCCAGCTGGAGCTGCTGGTGCAGCTGGCTTGCGCGGGGCTGGTGCAGGCCGCCAAGGACATCAGCATGGGCGGCCTGGTGGGCACGGCCGTGATGCTGGTGGAGGCGGCCGGCTGCGGGCTGGAGCTCGATCTCACCGCGATCACACCCCCGGCCGGGGTGGCGCTGGAGCCCTGGCTCACCTGCTTCCCCAGTTACGGCTACCTCCTGGCCTGTGATCCCGAGCGCCTCGCCCCCCTGCAGGCGGCGGCGGCGCCGCTGGAGCTGCTCTGCCAGCCGATCGGCAGCTTTCTTCCCCCCACCGATGGACCGGGCGGGCTCTGGCTGCGCCGGGGCCTGGAGCAGGTCTGCCTGTGGCAACCCGGCTCCCCCCTCACCGGCTTCACGGCCCTGGAGGGGGAGAAGTCGTAGAAGCGGCCGGCATCGCGGGGAACCGCCTCGGATGTCGCCATCGGCACCACGGAGCGGGGCCATCGCCCACAGGATCACCGCATCCATGCCCCCGCGCCCCGATGCCGGAAGTGCGCCTCACCCTCGCCTGGCCCGATGGCCAGACCAGTGAGCTCTACTCTCCGTCCACGGTGATCCTCACCTACCTTCGCCCCGGCGAGCAGGTGGCGGTGGAGGAGCTGCGCCGCAAGGGCAGGGAAGCGCTGCAGGAGGCCTCCGAGCGGGTGCGGGCCCGCTACGGCTTCGCCTGCACCCGCACCGATGAGGAGCAGCGCAAACTGGAGAACACTGCCAGCACCTACGACCCCGCCTCCCTCGTGACCATTGGGTCCGCCTCCTGACGGGATGGCTCCAGCAACGGCGTGGCGACGGCGGCCCCCTGGGCTTCCTGTGAATGCCTGCCCAGGCCGGAGCTCCGCTGGTGGCCCTGGGGCCCTGCCCTACAACAATCCCCTGCCCACGGGGCGCCACCCCCGCCACTCGAGAGCTCCCTGCAATTCCGCGTGAACCCGCCTTCCCCTCCCCTGGCCGAGAGTTCCAGCCCCAGCGGCCCCGCGGCCGGCACCGCCGGCGAAGCGATCCTGGCCCGCGGCCAGGCGAGCCTGGAGGAGGCCCTCGCCTGGTTCGACAGCCTGCCGCCGGGGCCGCTGGCGGGGCCGGGAACTGCGCACCGGCCACCCCATGGACGGCTGGCTGGAGGCCTCCGGCTAGTACGGCAAGGAATTCGAGGATCCCGAAACCGTCCATCCCCTGATCTTCAAGCGGCCGGATGGATCCCTGCTGCGGGTGCGCCCCGTCGGCTGGGCGATGCGCTCCCTGCGGCGCCTGCCGTTCCTGAAGAACCCGGCCTGGCGGGGCCCCCTGCGCCGCAGCACCGGCCTGATGGGCACCCGCGCCATCCAGGCGCGCCTGCGGATGGTGGAGTTCCGCGGGGTGGTGAGCGCCGCGATGCTCTACGACAACCTGCCGATCATCGACGGCTTCCGCCGGATCGACGCCGATCGGGTGCTGGGACTGATGGACGAGAAGGGCGTGGCCGATCCCTACGTGTTCCTGCTGGAGCGGGTGACGGGCGTGGATGCCGATCGGGAGTGATCCGAAGACCGCGATGGGGTTCCCCACCCTTCCCAGGACCCTCCAGCCCGGTCAGATTGTCTGCACGATCCCGACGACGTTTGGTTGTTCCCCCGCGATGTCCCCAGACCTCCGGCATGTCCTCCCCTCGCCCCTGCGGCAACTGCCCCACCGGCTCGGCCGGGTGCTGCTCGCCTGGGGGGCAGCCCTGGCCCCGCCGCCGCCGCCACCCCCTCTGGGCCGGGAGCTGCCACCCCTCACCAAGGTGAGCCCTCCGGCCGCGGCCCAGTGCCCGGCCCTGCGGGAGCCCCTCTCGGTGGAGAGCGCCGTGCTCAACCGCGACATGACCGTGCTGAAGCGGGAGGTGGCCGATTCCCTCGCCGCCCTGGCGGCGGCCCACGCCGTGGTGACGTCGGCGCGACTGGCCCAGATGCAGGCCCTGCGGGCCGAGGTGGAGGCCGGCCAGGCCCCCGGCGATGCCCTCATGGCCCTCGCCGCCGACTACCAGGGCTGGCAGAGCGACCAGGTGCGGCTCTTCGATGCCCTGGCCCTGGTGCTGCGCATGAAGGTGCCCCTGGGCAACGTGCTCGAGCAGGTGGACCCGCGCCTGCATGAGCAAGCCCGCTCCCACCTGGAGGCCCTGTCGCTCGAGTACCAGCGGGGGCTGCTGATGCAGCAGTTCCCCAGCCAGGAGCCCCCCGGCCCGGAAATCCCCGGCAACGACTGAGGCAGCCGCCGCACGAAACAGGCCCGGGTATTCCTAGGGCGACACCCGGGCGCTGCCGTGCAGCTGCACCATGCCGCCCTCCAGATTCGCCCGCTCGATCGTGATGTTCGGATCCATGGGCAGGCGAGCCGTGAGGCTCCGGTCCACGGCGCGGATCTCCACCGTTCCCCCCACCGCCTGCAGATCGGTTTCGAGCTCGATCAGCCCCGGCTGCCCCACCCCCTGGGCCGCGAGCACGAGGCGGTCCTGCTGGATCCGCAGCCGCACCAGCGGCACCAGCCCCAACAGCTGCTCCCCCAGCCAGTCGCCGAGGGAACGCCACTGGGAGCGGCAGAGGGAGCGGGAAAGCCCATCGGCGGTGAAGGCCACCTGGCCGCGCACCTGGAAGGGATGCTCCAGCTGCAGCGCCTGACCCCGCAGAAGCTGGCCCATGGCCACCTGGATCGGCTCGGAGCGCAGCTCCACCAGTTCGATCTCCAGATCCTGGTAGCGAACCCGTCGTGCCATCAGGCGAACGCCCCGCAGGCGGCCGCGCAGCAGCTGCAGGGCCGAGCCCTCCAGCTGGATCTCCAGGCTCTCGATCGCCTGGCACTGCTGCCGGATCCAGAGCTGCAGCCCTCCGGCCAGCAGTTGCATCACCGGTCCGGACCCCCTGGCGCCGGCGTCGGTGCCGCCAGGGTCCCCCGTCTCCGGCTCGATCCCTGGAACGGCCAAGGGGACGGGATCGTCCGGATCGGAGCTGGGAAGAGTGGCGTTCATGGCTGGTCGGAGGGGCGCTGCGAGGGGATCCTCTGCAGCACGGCACCGCACCCCGAGTCTTGGAAGTTGGACTCTAAGGCGGCTCCCTCGGCTGCCGGAGAGCGGCGGCCGCCGTTGTCGTCAGGAGTCGGCGGGGAGGCCGAGCTCCGCGGCGATGCGGCGGACCCCTTCCCGCGCACAGGCCTCATCGAGGCTGCCGCTGCTGGCCCCCGAAACCCCCAGGCCCCCCACGAGCCCGGCGGCACTGGGGATGGTCACGGCGCCCGGCGTGACCGCCAGGCCCGCCAGGGGCGTGGCCGGCAGCGGCAGGGGGGCGATCGGGTAGGGGGATCGCTTCAGGGCCTGGTAGAGGGCGGTGGTGGAGTCGAGCTGGAAGATCGGCCCCAGGGTCACCACCGCGTGGGCCTTGTTGAAGCTGTTGGCCACGGTGTGGGGGGTGGCCCCATCCCCCCGCAGCACCACCTGCACCCCCCCTTCGGCGTTCACCACCGTGGCCGTGACCCCGTAGCCGCGGCTGGCGCACTGCTCCACCGCCTCCCCGGCGGCGCGGAGGGCGAGGCTGGCGGGGAGCACCGGCTGGCTGGGGAGGGCCGCCGCCGCCATCGTCCCTCCCACCAGGGTGGTGAGCAGGAGCCACAGAAGGGGCAGGAGCCCCCGGAGCCTCTGCCGCAGGCCACCCCATCGGCCCCGGCCGCTCATGTCTGCAGCAGGGCGAGGAGCTGGGGGGAGGCGAACACGTCGCGGAAGAAGGTGAGTTGCTCACTCTTGAAGTAGCAGCCGCCCCGGTGGCCACGGCGCACCCAGCAGACCGTGCCCTTGGCGATCGATTCGCCACTGGCATCGTCGAGGCAGTGCCATTCGAAGTGAACGAATTCACCCCAGAACATCACGATCGGCCAGCACATGGTCACGTTGGGCTGGGCGATCAGCGCCCACCAGTGTTTCTCCCGCTCCGTCTGTTGCTCCAGGCCGCGGAAGGGACCGTCCTGGCAGAAATAGACCAGATCCTCGCGGTATTCCCCCCGCAGCAGATCGCCGCACCCGCGGCGCAGGGCCTCGCAGTGGGTGGGCCACCATTCCTTGTTTTCCGCCTCGATCTGCTCGGCGCTGTAGCGGGCATCAATGGCGGGCAGGGCCGCCTCCTTGAGGGCCAGGAAGGCCTCCGACTGGGCGATCAGCTGGTCGCCCTGCTCCTGGCTGACCCGCCCGGGGCGGGAGAAATCGGCGGAGAGGTGTTCGTAGTAGGCAATCGCCATGGTGGATTCAGGGGGAAGGAATCAACAGGAAGGGCCGGACTCGGCGGAGTGATGCGGGAGGGTTCAGGGGGGATCCGGCCGGCGCGGCGCCGCGAGGGGATCGTCCAGGAGCTGCTTCAGGTAGGCCGCCCCCTGGAGCACGATCTGCTCCGCCGGGAGTTCATGGGGCCGCCAGCTGCGGGTGCGGGTGGCCAGCAGGGGGTTCAGGGGATCGAAGGTCTCGATGCTGGCCAGGCAGCACCGCCGGTGGCGGCAGAGGCAATGCCGGCTGGGGCGGCAGCCACGGTGAAGACCTTTGCCGGGCAGCCGATCCGCATGCCCCGCTTTCTGAAGAATCCGAGGGCCTACCGCCTATCGGCAATCGATACGGCCTACCTGGTCCGCACCCCCGCCGACACCTGCGGGCTCTACACCTGGGCCGTGTTCACCGTGTCGGATGGGGGCGGGCCGGTGCCGCACGTGCACTATTCCGATAACGAATGGTTCCTGACGGAAAACCATACGGGCATCCGGATCTTCATGCCGAAGACCCACAGCAAGCCCTTGATCCCTGGCGAGATTCCGGGCCTGAACGTGCCTGCGCAGGAAACGGGCTCCGGTGTGATCCCCGCCAACTCCGCGATGTACTCCCCCCGCAGGGTGGTGCACTACTACACCAATGAATCCGGCAAGGTGCAGAGCGGCTTCCACAACATCTGGGAGCCGGGACTGGGCATGCTCGGCGTGCTGGATGCCTTTGATCGGGCCTTCAAGGCCGGTCGCCCCCTCGATCGCAACCAGCTGATGCTCGAAACTGGCCTCTGGGGCATCCCCCACGATTCCGCCGGGGGCATGGTGGGCACCAGCAACTTCCGCCAGATCCGCGGACCGATGGCGGCCCACGAGAATCACCTCGCGCACCTGCAGAAACTGATCGACGACGGCGAGAAGTGCTTCCCGGCGAGCGAGCGATAGATCAGCGAACCTACGCGTTGGTTCAGCTCAGCGAAGCGAACTCCCGCCAGGTGTCCGCCACCCGCTGGGGTTGATCGATGTGGGGCAGGTGGCCGCACGCCGCCAGTTCCTCCACCCGCTCCCCCAGCAGGGCCAGGGCGGCCCGCTTCTGGGGAGCCCGCAGGATGCGGTCGTCGCGGCCCCAGAGCACCTGCAGGGGCTGGGACGGCAGGGGTTCGCCGCAGCCGGCGAAGCCGCCGGAGCGGGCAAAGCGCCGCAGGGAATCCGCCCAACCGGGGGTGGCCAGGTGATACGAGGCGATCTCCAGCTCGGGCGGGCCCACCTCCTGCTCGGGCCGGGCGAAGGCGCTGCGGCAAAGGCCCCGGCGCACACCGGGCAACGCCAGAAACCGCACCCCCAGGCCATCGAGCACGGGTGGCAGCGGCATGGGCCGGCCCGTGAGGCCCGCCGGGGCGAGCAGCAGCAGACGATCGATGCGCGCCGGGTGGCGCCGGGCGAGCTCCACGGCCACCGAGCCCCCCATCGAGGCGCCGATCACCCCGAGGGGAGTGGTTTCGCCCGCGGCCGCGAGGCGCTCCAGGAGGGCCTCGAGGTGGGCGAGCACTCCGGCGGGCGAGTAATCGCCCCCCGCCGGACGGGGCGAGAAGCCGAAGCCGAACAGATCGGGGATGTACAGCCGGTGCTGCCGGGCCAGCAGGGGGGCCAGGCGGCGGAACTCCAGAAAGGAGCTGTCGAAGCCGTGCAGACAGAGCAGGGGAGGCCCCTCACCGAGCACGGCCACCGGCCAGGCGGCGGGGCTTGTGCCGTTGCCGGACTCCAGCGGCGGCAGGGTCCACCACTGCACCCGCGCAGCCAGCTCACGGCCCACCGGATCCAGCAGGCCCTCGGCCGCCTCCCGCACCAGGGATTCACCGCTGACGCTCACGCCGGGGTGCGCTCCGAGGCATGACAGGGGGCCGTGGTGCTCACTAGGGCCGCCAGCAGTTCCTGGCTGCCCACCGGGAAGGGGAGGTGGTGGAGATCGGAATCACGGCGGCAGGCGAAGGCACACACGGCCTGCAGGTCCTCCAGGCTGGCGCCCGCCAGGCCCAGGTCTTCCAGGCAGACCGGCACCCCGAGGGAGCGCAGGAAGGGCAGCAGCTGCCGCCGGGCCTGGGCCGCCAGCTGGGAGCCACCCACCATCTCCTCGAGGCGGAGCTGCACCAGAATTCCGAACCCCACCTTCTCGCCATGCAGGGCGCCATGGCAGGAGCTCAGCTGGGTGAGGCCGTTGTGCACCGCATGGGCCGCCACCGTGCGGCAGCGGGCGCCGCCGATGCCGCCGATCAGCCCGGCGGTGAGGGCACTGGCTTCCGCCACCCGCTCCCAGAGCGGACCGCCGGGATTCTCCAGGGCCGCCTTGCCATCGAGCAGCAGCTGATCCCGCAGCACCCGCGCCATCTGCACGGCCTGCTGCACCAGGCCGTCCTGGCTGGAGCCACTGCTCACCGAGGCCTCGTACCACTTGGCCACGGCATCGGCGATGCCGCTGGCGAGGGTGCGGGGCGGCGCGGGGCGCACCAGATCGTGGTCGAACACCAGCAGATCGGGGCAGCGCTCCAGGGCCACGTCGCTGCGGAAGGCCCCCTGGGGGGAATAGAGGTTGGCCAGGGCCGTCCAGCCGGCGCAGGTGGCGGCACTGGTGGGAACGGTGATGCAGGCGAGGCCAAGGCGGTGGGCCAGCAGCTTGCCGGCATCGAGCACCTTGCCGCCGCCGGCGGCGATCACCCCATCACAGGCTTCGGAGCGCGCCTGCTCCGCCAGGGGGGCGAGGTCTTCCTCGCAGCAGTCGTGGCGGAGTTCGGCGGCGTGGGGCCGGCAGCCCTGGCGGCGCAGGTCCTCCGCCAGGGCCTGGCGCAGGGGGCGGGTGGCGGCGCTGCGGCCCAGGAGCAGGGGCCGGCGGCTGAGGGCCGGGAGCAGCGGCAGGGCCTCGGTCCAGGCACCGGGGCCACGCAGCACCCGCGCCGGCGCGATCGCATGGGCGCTGTGGCTGGCGGGGGCGGGCGGATCCTGGGGCTGGAGCATCGACGCTGGCGGGGGCACCGGCGGAGGCCGGTCTGAACGGAGGTATTTCTCCCCAGCAATCTAGAAGTGGCTCCTGCCGGGCCGAGCGCCGCGGCAGGGGCTCCTCCCGTGGAGCGGGAATAACGCGGCGCACCCTTCAGAATCCCCCCATCTCTGTGGCCCCCATGCCCTTTCTTGTGAACGCCCTGCAGATCGTGGGCGGCATCCTGCTGCTCTTCGGCGGCGGCGAGCTCTTCGTGGCCGGCTCGGTGGCGGTGGCCCTGTTGCTGGGCATTCCCCAGCTGGTGATCGGCCTCACCGTCGTGTCCCTCGGCACCAGCGCGCCGGAGCTGTTCGTGAGCCTGCTCTCCACCCTGAAGGGGGGCACGGGCGGAGATGCCCTGGCCGTGAGCAATGTGGTGGGCAGCAACATCTTCAATGTGATGGTGGTGCTGGGCTGCAGCGCCCTGGTGATGCCCCTGCGCGTGCAGAGCCGCTTGGTGAAGCGCGACGTGCCCCTGCTGCTGGGGGTTTCGATGGCGGTGTGGGGGATGGCCTCCGGCGGGCGGCTCACCTGGCAGGCGGGCGTGGCCCTGCTGGTGGGCACCGTGATCAATCTGGTGTGGGAGAGCCGAACGGCCAGCGAGCATCCGGAGGAATCCCCCGCCGAGGACAGCGAAGGGGAAGCCAGCCCCGCCCCGGTGGCCCTGCTCAAGCTGGCCGCTGGCCTGGCTCTGCTGGTGGGGGGCTCCAAGCTGCTGGTGGATGGAGCCACCGCCGCCGCCCTGGGCCTGGGGGTGAGCAACACCGTGATCGGCCTCACGATCGTGGCGGCCGGCACCTCCATGCCGGAGCTGGTCACCTCCCTGGTGGCCGCCTACAGGGGCAAGGCCGACCTGGCGATCGGCAACGTGGTGGGCAGCAACCTGCTCAACCAGCTGGTGATCCTCGGCCTCTGCGCCACCGTGTCCGGCGGCCGGGGCCTGGGGGTGGATCCGGTGATGATCAGCCGCGACCTGCCGATCATGGTGCTCACCACGATCGCCTGTCTGCCCATCTTCTGGACCCAGGGGGTGATCACGCGCCTGGAGGGGGGAATCCTGGTGGTTCTGTACGGCCTTTATCTCGTCGAGCAGATCCTCAGCACCACCGCCCCCGCCATGGCCGACCCCTTCCGCTTCGTGGCCCTGGTGGGGGTGATTCCACTGGTGCTGGTGTTCCTGGTCTGGCAGATGCTGGCCTGGCGGCAGCAACGCGCCGGCTGATCCAGCTGGATCGCCCCACCCGTTGAGCAGATGGGCCCGGCCAGGCGTGAGAAGATCCGGTCACTTCCGAAACGCCCCGATGCTCCCCCTGGCCGCCTTTCGCCCGGGCAGCTTCTTCCGCCAGGCCCTCCGCGGCCCGCGCCTGCGCCGATCCGGCGGGGTGCTGGCTGCCCTGGGTCTGGCCCTGCCGCTGCTGGCGGCCTGCGCCCCCGAGGGGGAGACCGGTCTGCAGAGCCAGAAGATGGGCCAGATCCGCTCCCGCGGCCGCCTTGTCTGCGGCGTGGAAGGGAAGCTGCCGGGCTTCAGCTTCGTGGAGACCAACGGCGCCTACAGCGGCCTGGATGTGGACATCTGCAAGGCGGTGGCGGCCTCCCTGCTCGGGGATCCCAACCAGGTCGACTACCGCGATCTGAATTCCACGGAGCGGTTCGCGGCGCTGGCCAGCGGAGAGGTGGATCTGCTCTCCCGCAACACCACCATGACCCTGAGCCGGGATGCCGCCGGCGGCAACGGCCTGAGCTTCGGTCCCACCACCTTCTACGACGGCCAGGGGGTGATGGCACCGGTGGCCAGCGGCATCCGCACCCTCAAGGACCTGGCCGGCAAGCCGATCTGCGTGGAGAGCGGCACCACCACCGAGCTCAACCTGGCCGACCGGATGCGGGAGCTGAAGGTGTCCTACACGCCGCTCAAGTTCCAGACCAGCGACCAGACCTACGCCGCCTACCTGGGCAAGCGCTGCGTTGCCGTGACCTCCGACCGCTCCCAGCTCGCCGGCAAGCGCACCAGCTTCCCCGATCCCGACGCCCACGCCCTCCTGCCGGACGTGCTCAGCAAGGAGCCCCTCACCCCCGCCACCACCAACGGCGATCCGGTGTGGGCCGATGCGGTGCGCTGGATCGTCTACGGCCTGATGCAGGCCGAAGAGAGCGGCATCACCCAGGCCAACGTGGAGGCCAAGCTGGCCGAAGCGAAGGCGAACACCAACCTGGCGGACCTGCGCCGCTTCCTCGGCGTGGAGGGCGACTTCGGCCGTCAGCTGGGCCTGCCATCCGACTTCATGGTGCGTGCCATCCAGGCGGTGGGCAACTACGGCGAGATCTTCGATCGCAACGTGGGTCCGGCTTCGAAACTGAAGCTCGACCGGGGCCTCAACCGCCAGTGGAAGGACGGCGGCCTGATCTACTCGCCGCCCTTCCGCTGATGCCCAACCGCGAAGACGCCGCAGTGGTGGCAGACGCCGCGGTAGTGTGGTGGCGCGACCGTCGGGTGCTGCCCTGGATCGTGCAGGGGGCCGTGGCCCTGGTGGTGCTGCTGCTGATCGCCTTCCTGCTGGGGAACCTGGTGCGCAACCTCAGCGCCGCGGGGATGCTGCTCACCTGGCGCTGGCTGGGCCAGCCCGCCAGCTTCGACATCGCCGAATCGCTGCTGCCCTTCGATGCCTCCATGCCCTACTGGCGGGGGCTGCTGGCGGGGCTGGTGAACACCCTGCGGGCGGTGCTCACCGGCCTGGTGGGCGCCACCCTGCTCGGCACCCTGGCGGGCATGGCCACCTTCAGCGGCAACGGGCTGCTGCGGGCCCTGGTGCGCGCCTATGTGGAGGTGGTGCGCAACATCCCCCTGCTGCTGCAGCTGCTGTTCTTGTACTTCGTGGTGTTCCTGGCCCTGCCGAACGGCGGAGCGGCCCTGCAGGCGCCGGGGGTGGTGCTGGCCAAGTCGGGGCTCTACCTGGCCGGTCTGGGGGAGGGGATGCGCTGGACCGTCCCCCAGCTGGTGAACGGGGTATGGCAGGCGCCGCTGCGGCTGTCGGTGGAGTTCTCGGCCCTGATCACGGGCCTGGTGGTGTACTCCGGCGCCTTCATCGCCGAGGTGGTGCGGGGCGGGATCGCGGCGGTGCCCCGCGGCCAGTGGGAGGCGGCCGCCTCCCTGGGGCTGAGCTGGTTCCGCACCCTGCAGCGGATCGTGCTGCCCCAGGCCCTGCGGGTGATCGTGCCCGGCCTCAACACCCAGTACATCTCCCTGGCGAAGAACTCCTCCCTGGCGGTGGCAGTCGGCTACGCCGACTTCTACTCCGTGGCGGAAACCACCCTCAACCAGACGGGCCGGGCCGTGGAGGTGGTGATCCTGCTGCTAGGCACCTACCTGCTGCTGGACCTGCTGATCTCGGCCCTGATGAACGGCCTCAACCATCTGGTGCAGATCCGCGAGCGCTGATGGTCCCCTCCTCCTCCCCTTCCCAGCGCGGCGGCCGCTTCTCCCTCGCCTGGCTGCGGCGCGAGCTCTTCGCCAGTCCGCTCGATGGCCTGCTGAGCCTCGCCCTGCTGGGCCTGCTCGGCACGGGCGCCACGGTGCTGCTGCGCTGGGCCTTCTCCCAGGCCGACTGGGCGGTGATCCGGCTCAACAGCACCCTCTTCGCCGTGGGCCGCTATCCCGTGGCGCAGCAGTGGCGGCTCTGGCTGGTCACCACCCTGCTGGCCGCCGCCGCCGGCCTGGGCTGGGGGCTGCTGCGGGCTCACCCCCGCGCCGATCGCTCCGGGCAGCTCTGGCCCGCGAACGATCGCATCGCCGCGGCCCTGCTGGGCCTGCTGAGCCTCTGGGCCCCCTGGGCCCTGGAGCTCTCCACCGCGGTCTCCGCTCGCTGGTGGGCCCTCACGGCGCTGCTGCTGCTGCTGCGCTGGGGCTCCGGCCGCTGGGGCCGCCGCCTACCGCCACCGCTGATGCGGCTTCTGCCATTGCTGCTGCCGGTGCTCTACCTGTTGGGCCTGGGCCTGATCAGCGGCGGCGTGGCGCTGCCGCGGGTGGCCCCCACCGATTGGGGCGGCCTGCTGCTCACCCTGGTGGAGGCCAGCTTCGCGATCCTGCTCTGCTTCCCGCTGGGGGTGCTGCTGGCCCTGGGGCGCCGCAGCGATCTGCCCCTGCTGCGGTTCGGATCGGTGGCTTACATCGAGTTCTTCCGCGGCGCGCCGCTGATCACGCTGCTCTTTCTCGGGCAGAACATCCTCGGCTTCCTGCTGCCGGGCGGCGCCAACCTCGATCGAGTGTGGCGGGCGGCCTGGGTGCTCACCCTCTTCGCCGCGGCCTACCTGGCGGAGGCGGTGCGCTCCGGCCTGGCCGCGGTTCCCACCGGCCAGGTCGAGGCCGCCCGCGCCCTGGGGCTCTCCTACCCCCAGACCCTGCAGCGGGTGGTGCTGCCCCAGGCGCTGCGGGTGGCCCTGCCGGCGATGGTGGGGCAGTTCATCTCCCTGCT
Organism: Synechococcus sp.; assembly: GCA_046081905.1. Taxonomy (GTDB): domain Bacteria; phylum Cyanobacteriota; class Cyanobacteriia; order PCC-6307; family Cyanobiaceae; genus CBW1002. Next base: position 12,424 of record JBJTWS010000343.1, read on the forward strand.
GCAGGACACCACCCTGCTCTCGCTGATCGGCCTGCTGGATCTGCTCGGTGTGGCCCGCACCGTGATGGCCAATCCGGCCTTCCTGGGTCGCAACGGGGAGGTGTACCTCACGCTCGCGGTGCTGTTCTGGTTCTGCTGCGCCGCTCTGGGCCTCGGCAGCCGGGCCCTGGAGCGGCGCCTCGACCCCCACCACCACGCGGCGGCCTACGCCGCCTCGATCCCGCCTCCCACCGCCCTGGACTCCAGCCTGCGATGAACGACCTGATGATCGAAGCCCGCGGCGTGCACAAGTGGTATCCGAACGGCTTCCATGCCCTGCGGGGCGCCGATCTCACCGTACGGCGGGGCGAGGTGGTGGTGATCATGGGCCCCTCGGGGTCGGGGAAGAGCACCTTCCTGCGCACCTTCAACGCCCTCGAGACCTTCCAGCAAGGCAGCATCGTGGTGGATGGAATCACCCTCTCCAATGACCTGCGCCGGATCGACAGCGTGCGCCGCGAGGTGGGGATGGTGTTCCAGCAGTTCAACCTCTTCCCCCACCTCACGGTGCTGCAGAACCTGGAGCTGGCGCCCGTGCTGGTGCGGCGCCGACCCCGGGAGGAGGTGCGGCACCAGGCCCTTCAGCTGCTGGAGCGGGTGGGCATCGCCGAGCAGGCGGCCAAATACCCCGGCCAGCTCTCGGGCGGCCAGCAGCAGCGGGTGGCCATCGCCCGCTCCCTCTGCATGGAGCCGCGCATCCTCCTGTTCGATGAGCCCACCAGCGCCCTGGATCCGGAGATGGTGCGGGAGGTGCTGGATGTGATGCAGAACCTCGCCGCCGACGGCATGACCATGGTGGTGGTGACCCACGAGGTGCGCTTCGCGCGGCAGGTGGCCAGCCGGGTGGTGCTGATGGCCGATGGCGAAGTGGTGGAGGAGGCCGAACCGGAGCGGTTCTTCACGGCGCCCTCCCATCAGCGCACCCGCCGCTTCCTCGAACAGATCCTCTGAGGGCCCGGGGGCTGGGCCGGGGGTTGCGCGGCACCGGTGGGGCCGGCTCAGGTGCGGCCCAGGAACCGCAGCACCGCCTGGGTGCGGTTGGTCACCTCCAGCTTCTGGAAGAGGGTCTGCACGTAGATGCGCACGGTGCCGCTGCCGATGCCGAGCTGGTTGGCGATCTGCTGGTTGGTGAGGCCATCGGCCAGGCCATGGAGCACATCCCGTTCGCGGGGCGTGAGCGGGGGGAGTGAGGCCCCGGCTTCCTCGCGGCAGGCGGCCCGCACCTGCTCATCCCGCTCCCGCAGGGCGCGGGTGGCGGAGGGATCCCACCAGCTGGCCCCCTGCAGCACGCTCTGGAGCGCCACCTGCAGATGGACCAGCGCCTCGGCCTTGTGCAGATAGCCGGAGGCGCCGCCCTCCCAGAGTCGGCCCACCCAGCTGGGGTCGTCCTGGCTGGTGAGGATCAGCACCGGCAGATGGAAGGCATCCACGATGCGGCGGCACAACTCCAACCCCCCCAGGCCAGGCAGGCCGATGTCGAGGATCACCCCATCGCCGGGGGATTCCGCCAGGAGCTCGAGGCCCCGCTCCCCATCGGTGGCCACCCGCACCTCCTGCACCGAGGGAAGGCGGCTCAGAAAGGTTTCGATGCCGAGCCCGTAGGCCTGGTCATCCTCGATCAGCAGAAGCCGCAAGGGTCGGGGGCATGCGCGACGACCACGATGGCACCACCTGGGGGAGGCGCACCAGGAAGGAAGCCCCTCCCCCTGGACGGTTGGCCGCCGTGAGGGTGCCCCCATGGGCCTCGGCGATCTGCCGGCAGAGGTACAGACCCAGGCCGCTGCCCCTGCGGTCTGGATCAGCCCGGTAGAACCGCTCGAACAGATGGGGCAGGGCATGGTCCGGGAAGCCCGATCCCCGATCGAGCACCTGGAGGCGCAGTTCCTGGTCCCGGGCCTCCAGGCGGAGATCCACCTGCTGGCGCCGCAGGGAATGGTCGATGGCGTTGAGCAGCAGGTTCTCGATCAGGCGCCGCAGCAGTGCGGCATCCCCCACCCAGGCGCGTCCGCGCAGGCCTTCGCTCCCCTCCAGCTCCAGGCGGATCTCCCGCTCCTGGGCCAGGGGCCGGAGATCCTCCAGGGTCTGCTCGGCCAGGGGCAGCAGGTCGAGGGGAACCAGGTGGAGTGGCAAGCCCTCGAGATCGGCGCGGAACACCTGCAGCAGATCCTCGATCAGCCGCAGGCAGCGGTTCTGGCTGGAGAGGATGGCGGCCAGGCCCCGCCGCTGCAGGCTGGCGTCGGCGGGATCGAGTTCCTGCAGCATCATCCGGGCGGAGGCCAGGCTGCCCAGCACCGGGGTCTTGAGGTCGTGGGCCAGGGTGGCGATCAGGCCCTGGCGCAGATCCGCCTGGGCCAGGCGCACCTCCAGGGCCAGCTGGATGCCGCGCAGGCGCCGGTTGCGCAGCCCGAGTTCGGTGGTGACGAACAGCGCCAGGCACACCAGCAGGCGGGAGGCCAGGTGCGGCAGCCAGAGGCTGGAGGGGGGCTCGGCCTGCAGCACGGTGCTCAGCGTGAGCAGGCAGCAGAGCCCGCAGAAGCCCAGGGCTGCCGGCCGGGAGAGGCGTTCCACCACCAGCAGCACCGGGATGAAATAGAAGTAGCTCAGCACCACATGGGAGGAGGAAGCCAGATCGGCGGCCATCACCAGGGCCGTGATCAGGGCCAGAAACCAGCGGGTTCGAAGCCAGAGGGTCCCATTGGGGCCGGAGGCGGGCACCATGGCGGCAGCGGCGGAGCTGCAGGAAGATTGGCGCAGCCCCGGGGTTCAGGGCAGCAGGTGGGAGCACTGCAGGCCCTCGATGCCCTCATAGAAGAGGTAGAGGGCGATCAGAACAGCGAGCACCCCCACCAGCCACTCGGCGCGGTGCTGCAGCCACTCCTCGAGACGGTGGATCGGCTCGCGGATGCTGCCGCCGGAAACGATCCAGGCGAGGGGGGGCAGCAGCAGCAGGGAACTGGCCATGAGGGTGAAGAGGCTGGTGATCTCCACATCGGCGGTGAGGCCGGGTTCGTTGAGCAGAATCAGGCCGGCCTGCTTGAGATAGAACACCAGATTCTCCGGTGTGAGCAGGGCACCGGAGGCGCCGATCAGCACCAGCATGGGAGTGGAGAGAGCCGGCAGCTGATTCATCAGTTTCATGGCCATTCCTTCTCCGCCAAGGTGAGCCTGCGGCGTGAGTTGGTAGAGGCCGAGCGTCAGCAGCCCTCCGGCACCGAGCAGATCGATCAGCACCTGCTCGCGGGGGCCGTACTCAAGCGAGAAGGCGAAGCCGGAACCGAGCAGCACCAGCAGAACCGTGGCGATCAGGTTGGCCACCGTCCAGCCGCTCACGTAGGCGAAGGATCGCCGCAGCGGCGATGGCCCCAGCAGCAGCAGAGTCACCACTCCGATGTGGAGCGGACTGAAGGCGATCCCGAAACCGAACAGCGACGACTGACTGAAGAGGTGGACGTTCATGCCGGCCGTCTGGGTCGGCCGATCGTAGGGGGATCCCAGCCACGACCGGGCCCGGCCGGCACCAATCCAGGTAGGCAAGATCGCCCTGGATTCCTGAGGAGCAACAGGCCCAATCATGCCAAAGCTCAGGAGTTGCTCCGGGAGGATTCGCCGCCCCGCCCTTTACTCCTCTGGCTGCTCCGGCGCCTCCACCGCTCCGGGGGCGGTGAGTTCGGGCTGCTCGAAGCGATCCACCAGCCAGATCAGGCTGAGCGATACACCCGCCAGAGCAGTGATCAGGGCCAGGAGCAGGCCGTCCCGCCAGGAGATCGGACGGGATTCACCCGCCCCCGGCGAGGGCAGCGGCCTGCCGCAGTCGGCGCAGACCAGCGGGCCCCGCTGGCCTCGCCCGCCCACGTGCTGCCGGGACGCCACACGACAGCCGCAGGAAGGACAGGGCAAGGGATGCGGCCACGGGCCCATACTGCAACCCAGTCTGCTGGGGGCGGCGACCCCGGTGTGGGCTGACGCGCAGGCAGACACGAGACGCCGAGGGGAGGGGTCGATAACGAATCCTTGCAGCCCCCATAGGGTTTTCTGCTCCGGAATCAGACCGCGGCTGCGAATTGGGACCTAGCATCTGTGGTCATTCCTCCGCAGCAGAGAATGCGCAACCCGCTCGAATGAAGATTTCCACCGATTGACCGCCCCAAGCCGGAGAAGGAGTGTTCCTTCTCCTTCCGCCTTCTCAGCCCGTTCCTGCAGCTTCTCCTCCGTGCCCCTGCTCCTGCACCGGTCCCTGCCGCCGCGCCACCGGTAACCGGTTGCCGCTGACGTTCTCCCCCATTCGATCTTCCTGTGGATGCTCCCTCGATTTCGGCCTTCTTTCTGGAGACGGCCTGGCTGGTTCCGCTCTACCCGCTGCTGGCGGCCCTACTCTCCTTTCTCTGGTCGCCAGGCCTGATCTGGCGCAGCGGACCCCGGCCGTGCGGCTATCTCAACCTCACGATGGTGACGGTGGCGTTCTGCCACAGTCTCCTTGCCCTGCTGGTGCTGCACACCAACTCCCAGGCCGGGGATGCCGCCATCTACCGACCCATCACCTTCGGCTGGACGTGGCTGTCCACCGCCGGGCTGCATGTGGGCATCGATGGACTGATCACGGAGCCTTCGCTGATCGCGATGACCGTGATCACCGGGCTGCATGTGCTGGTGCAGATCTATTCGATCGGCTACCTGGAGATGGACTGGGGCTGGCCGCGTTTCTTCGGCTCCCTCAGCTTTTTCGAGGCAGGCCTGTGCGCCCTGGTGCTCACCGATTCGCTGTTCTTCAGCTATGTGATCCTCGAGCTGCTCACTCTGGGCACCTACCTGATCGTAGGCACCTGGTATAATCAGCCCCTCGTGGTGAAGGGAGCCCGCGATGCCTTCCTTACCAAGCGGATCGGCGACCTGATCCTCCTGGCCGGAGTGATCGCCCTGCTGCCCCTCAGCGGCACCTGGAATTTCCATGAACTGCAGGCCTGGGCCGCAGACCTCACCAACAACGGGGCTCCCCTGCCCCCCACCCTCACCCTGATCCTGCTGGCCCTGATCGCGGGACCCATGGGCAAATGCGCTCAGATCCCGCTCCACCTCTGGCTTGATGAAGCCATGGAGAGCCCCCTGCCCTCCACGGTGCTGCGCAACTCGGTGGTGGTGGTGGGCGGTGTCTGGGTGCTGCTGCGGCTGGAGCCGCTGATCGTGCTCAGCCCCGTGGTGCAGACCGTGCTGGTGATCGTGGGTGGCACCACGGCGGTGGTCGGCTCCCTCATCGCCCTGGCCCAGATCGACATCAAGCGGGCCCTCTCCTTCCTGGTGAGCAGCTGGCTCGGTCTGCTGTTCGTGGCCGTGGGCCTGGGCGGCATCGAGGTGGCCGATCACCTGATGCTCGTCTATCCCCTGCCGATGGCCCTGATGCTGATGGCGATCGGCGCGATCGTGATCACCAACATCACCCAGGACCTCACCCAGCTGGGCGGCCTCTGGAGCAAGCGGCCGCTGATGGGCCTGGCCTTCCTCAGCGGTGCGGCCGGTCTGATGGGGCTGCCCCCCTTTGGTGGCTTCGCCGCCCAGCAGGAACTGCTGGAACTCACCGCCGCCAGCCCCAGCCCCTGGCTGCTCAGTGCCCTGGTACTGCTCACCAATGCCCTGCTGAGTGCCGGCCTGATCCGCGTGTTCGGCCTCATCTGGGGTGGGCGGCCCTCCCCGTTCACCACCCGCTCCCCCGAGGTGCTCTGGCTGATGGCCCTGCCCACCTTCCTGCTGATGGGTCTGGTGCTGCACCTGCCACAGCTGCTGGTGATCAACCAGGTGTTTGCCCTCTCGCCCCTCCCCGGCTGGGGTCCGATGGGGGTGCCGCTGCTGCTCTCCACCCTGGTGGGAGGAGGCCTCTCGGCCCTCTTCTACCTGCGGCCCCACCCCCTGGCCCATCTGCCGGCGGGCCTGGGCGGCCTGCAGGACTGGCTGGCCCATGACATGCAAACCGAGCGCTTTTACCACCGCACCGTGGTGGGCCTGGTGGTCAATCTGGCCAAACTCAGTGCCTGGGCGGATCGGCGTCTGATCGATGGCTTCAGCGGTGCCACCGGTGGCGTCGCCCTCGAGGGCGCCCGCCGGCTGAGCCTCACCACCTCGGGCCGCTCGCAGGCCTATGCCCTCAGCCTCCTGATCGGCGTGGTGCTGATGGCCGTGTGGCTGCTCACCGCCTCCCCCGCCAACCTCCTCCACTCGTTCCGCTGATGGGACCGCTTCCCCTGCTTCTGTTGCTGGTCCTGCCGCTGGGTGCAGGGCTGCTCCTGTTCCTCCTGCCGCAAGAGCGCCCCATCCGGGTGCGGAGTTTCGCCGCCGGCGCCACGGCCCTGCAGCTGGCGGTGGCCCTCCTGGGCTGCGGCCGCCCTCCTCAGACGTGGCACCAGGACTGGCTGCCCCAGATCGGCCTTGGTCTGGATCTGGGCCTCGACGGCCTATCCCTGCCACTGGTGGTGCTGGCGGCGCTGGTCACCACGCTGGCGATCCTCGCGGCCCCCGCAGAACAGAGCCGTCCGCGGCTCTTTTTCTCCCTGATGCTGGCCACGAACCTGGGGGTGGTGGGTGCCTTCCTCTCCCGCAACGCCCTGTTGTTCGTGCTTGCCTTCGAGCTGGTGCTGATTCCCACCACCCTGCTGGTGGCGATCTGGGGGGGCCAGCGCCGGGCTGGCGCCGCGATTCGCTACCTGCTGTTCGGAGCCGTTTCGGGCCTGAGCCTGCTGGCCGCGATCCTGGCCTTTGGCTGGCTGAACGGCAACGGCTTCAGCTTCGGGTTCGAGGATCTGGCCAGCGCCAACCTCACCCCCACGGCCGCCGCCTGGATTCTGGCGCTGCTGCTGCTGGCCTTCGGGCTCAAACTGCCGGTCTTCCCCGTCCATGGATGGCAGCCCCTCACCTATGCCGAGGCGCCTACACCCGTGGTGATGCTGCTGGGCGGGGTGGTGTCCAAACTCGGGGCCTACGGGCTGCTGCGCTTCGGCGTGGGCTTCCTGCCCGACACCTGGGCCCTCTGGTCCCCCTGGATCGCCGCCGCCGGTGCGGTGAGTGCCGTCTACGGAGCCCTGAACGCCATCGCCCAGACCGACATCCGCCGGCTGATGGCCTACAGCTCCCTGGGCCACATGGGTCTGCTGGTTCTGGCCCTGGCGGCCGCCACCCCCTTGAGTCTGCAGGGGGCTATGGCCCAGATCCTGGCCCATGGCCTGATCGTGGCACTGCTGTTCTGCTGCGTGGGCCTGATCGAGAGGAAGACCGGCACCACCACGATTCCGGAGCTCTCGGGCCTGATGAATCCGCTGCGGGGTCTGCCCTTCACCATGGGCATGATGCTGCTGGCCATGATGGCCGCCGCGGGGATCCCGGGCCTGGCTGGATTCCCAGCTGAATTGATGGTGTTCGAGGGCAGCTGGACCGCCTTCCCCAAAACCACCCTGGTGAGCCTGGTGGCCTCCGGCTTCACCGCCGTCTATGCGGTGCGGCTGTTCAACCGCGTGGGCTTCGGCCGGCTCGACAACGCCCGGGCCGACTGGCAGGCGACCCGCTGGGGCGAGCGCGCCCCCGCCATGCTCCTCAGCCTCCTGGTGCTCGCAGCCGGCATCTGGCCCACCGGTCTCACCGGCTGGAGCGAAACCGAGTCGACCGCCCTGGCTCTGCGTGAGCAACCCTTCCTGCTGGCCCAGGGCCCTGTCCTGGTGAGCCGTTCCCCGTCGTCCTCTCCCGTCCTCGCCGCCGTCAGCCCCCTGGAGGAACTGCCGTCATGACTCCCCCCACCGCCGCCGCCGCACTGGAGACCAAGCCCCCCCTGATCCCGCCGTCGCGGCATCGCTGGGCGGATGTGATCCATCGGCTGGAAGCCGGCGGCTCAATGCTGCCGGACACGCCGGAAAATCTGATGCAGATCATCGGCATCTACAAGGCCTATGCCGTGCCGATGGATTTCTACTGGCGCGATCTCCTTTACATCGCGGAGCAGGTCTTCCTCGATCCCCTTCCCGCCTTCAAGTACTTCATCAGCCAGGAGTATCTCGACCTTCCCAATTCCTACGCGGGCGATCAGTCCAAGCTCAGGATCTGGCGGGGCGGCGAGAAGGCCCATCCTGAACTCCTCGCGTTCATGGAGAAGGGCGAGGCCGGGAAGATGCCGAAGCTGCTCCATCACCTCTGGCACGACCGGGTGAACATGGAGTTCGCCGAGGCCTGCATGGAGGCCATGCTCTGGCACCAGGGGATGGGGGGCCGCTTCTACGACTATCTCGACAGCGACGCCTACCGGGCCAACGCCGACCGGGCGATCAAGGCCTATTTCCGCCGCAACCCGCTGATGCTGGGTCTGTATCGCCTGTTCCCGGAGATGTTCATGGAACAGGTGAAGAAGATGAGCTACTACGCCAATCTCGGCCTGTTCTGGGAAGTGATGGCGCCGGTGTTCTTCGAGATGAGCGACATCTACGACGAGGGCGGCTTCAAGGGCGTACCCGACACCATGAACTTCCTGGTGAACGGCATCTTCGCCGTCGCGGGCAGGCCGATTTATCACCACGTCTACGTGGGCGATGAATGCATCGAGGTGATCCCCAAATCCGAGGGGTTCACCTGGCTCTACGAAGCCGCCCTCCCCTATGTG
>JBJTWS010000344.1:0-4656 GCA_046081905.1 Synechococcus sp.
CAACGACGTTCCGGGCTCAGAAGTTTCCCGTCGCACCGCAAGGTGCGCCTCACGGCGCAACAAGGTCCTACTGCTGCGCAGAAGCCTTCGGCTAGAGCATGGCCTTCTCCAGCTCGGCCTCCGCCAGAAGCTTCTTGAGCCTGGCGTTCTCCTTCTCCAGCTGAGTCAGCCGCCTGGCTTCCTCGGCCTGCATGCCGCCGTACTGCTGCCGCCAGCGGTGATACGTCGGCTGCGTCACCTCGATGACGCGGCAGATCTCGACGACGGTCTTGCCCTGGGCGATCAGCTGCTCCGCCGTTTTCAGCTTGTGGATGATTTGCTCCGCCGTGTGCCTGGTGCGTTTCATGGTCGAGTCCCCGGCCAAGTCTGGCCGGATGAGGACTCTCATTCACCCTGGACCGATTGCCGGGGTCCACGTCAAAAGCATCTCGCGGGAGATTCTCGACAAGGAAGTGATCGAAGGCGACACGCTCAAGAGCCTGCTCTCGGAAAGCAGGATGCCCGAGGAGGCGTTGTCAGGCGCCTGAGCACTCAACAGAATGGGAGCAGGTTGGCGATCAACAGGTGGATCTCGAGCACTTGCTCGCCAACATTCCCCAGCACAGGGTTGAGGCTCCAGAGCCATCGCAATGCCGATGGTCTGTGGGTCAACCCCCAGGCGAAGGGTTGCACTACAGCAACCGCGATGAGCGCCTGGGGATCGACTTTCAGGTTGAGAAGCTGGCCTTTGCAGGCCTCCAGGTCATGGACCCGCGGGTGGTGGTGATCGCTGCAGGCTGCTGCAATGAGAAACATCGCCACGCCCATGAATCGATCTTTGTGGTGCTCACCGGCGAGGCCGAGCTCCAGATCGGCCAACAGACCACCGTGCTGGGGCCTGGTGCAGTGGCCTATGTGCCCCGCTGGGTCGTGCACCAGAGCCGAAACCGCTCGGCCACCGAGCCGTTGACGCTGCTGGCGATCACCGACTTCGGAATCACCTCGGCCGTGCTGGGTGATTACGACTCCCGCACACGGCTGAAAGCCGGCGGCATCGACGCCTTTGCGCAAGATCCCCAGACCCCCTGAATCGATGAGCTTTTTCAACACCCTGCCCAGCGATCTGCAGCAGGCTCTGCAGCAACTCGGTCTGCGGCGCCAGCTGGAGCCTGGAGACGTGCTGATCGCGCGCGGGGGCTTTGACAAGAACCTGTTCGTGCTCGAAAGCGGTGAGCTGCGGGTCGACACCAGCCTCAACGGGCAGGAGCTGAGCATCGCGCTCAAACCCGGCGACGTGGTGGGCGAGATGGCCTTTCTCGACAACCGGCCGCGCACGGCAACCGTGGTCGCCAGCAGCCCCAGCACCGTGCTGGCCTTTGACCGCGAGGCCACCTTCCAGCACCTCAGCGACAGGCCGCTGGAACTCAACGAGCTGATCAATCGCCTGGCCGGCCTGCAACGCAGCCGCCTGCAGGACGCCGCCGCCAAGGACCAGCGCGAGCAAGGCGCCGTCGTCGAGGCGCTGGCCGCTGAAGCGCTCGCGCATCGCGCCGTCAACCATCCTTACCTGCAGGCGCTGGCGTCGGGGGAGCTGCCCGACACCGCCGCAGCCCTGGCCGATTTTGCCCGCCACTACTACGGCTACTCCGCCCACTTTCCCCGCTACCTCACCGCCTTGATCTCCAAGCTGGAGCGCCCCGATCACCGCGCCGCCCTGCTCGAAAACCTGACCGAGGAGTCGGGTCAGTACGAGGACGAGGAGCTGGCCGAACTGCAGCAGTGCGGGGTGCAGAGCGAGTGGATCGTCGGCATTCCCCATCCGCAGCTGTTCCAGCGGTTCCGCCGTGCCCTGGGGGTCGACAACACCGATGCCGCCGATGACCACATCGAAGTGGTGTGCTGGCGGGAGCTGTTCCTCTCGATCCTGACCAACGGCTCACCGGCCGAAGCGCTCGGCGCCCTTGGCCTGGGCACCGAGACGATCGTGCAGACGATCTACCAGCCGTTCGTCGATGCGATCGATCGGATCGGCAGCCTCAGCCCCGAAGACTCCGTTTTCTTCCCGTTGCACACCGCCGTCGACGACCATCACCAGGCCACCCTCAAGGCGATCGCCACCGATTTCGCCGCCACAGCGCAGGGGCGTGCCGATCTCGCCAAGGGGATGCGCAAGGCTCTCGCCCTACGCGATGCTTTCTGGGGCTGGCTGCATGAGCGGGCCAAAGCCCAGCCCGCCGCAGCCTGAACAACCATGAGTAACGCCATCAGCACCCAGGACCTTTACGACCAGGCGGCCGCGCAGTGGAGCCGCAGCGAGCAGCTGCTGCTCAGCGATTTCACCGCCCGGCCCCGGGTGCTCGAAGCCGCTGGCGATGTCCGTGGCCTTCATCTGTGGGATCTGGGCTGCGGTGAGGGGTATGTGGGCAGGCAACTGGCGGCGGGCCAGCCAAGCCGCATCGAAGGATTTGACCTGTCCGAGGAGATGATTGCCAGCGCCCGCCAGCAGGCCGGAGAGCTGGCCGCTGAGCAGGGCGGACCGCTGCACTACGCCACGGCCAACCTGTCCGACGCCAGCCAGTTTCCCGAGGGTCAATGCGATGGAGCCATCGCCGTGTTTCTGTTCAACTACCTGAGCATCGCTGCCATGGAGGCGGTGCTGCAGCGTTGCCATCAGGCGATCCGCCCTGGCGGCTTCCTGATCTTCACGGTGCCGCACCCGGCGCTGGCCTTTCTGCGGCCGGCGGAGCCGCCGTTTTACCTTGAGCCCCAGGGGCACACCTACCTGGGCAGCAGCGACGTGCAGTTCGAGGGGCGCATCTGGCGCCGCGACGGGGTAAGCAACCCGGTGCGCTCGATCCACAAGACCTTTGCCGACTACATCGGTGCGCTGCAGCGCAGTGGCTGGAGCGCACTGCCCATGGTGCAGGAACTGGGCGTCACCGCCGAGCACCTGCAGGTCGATCCCGCCTTCTTTGCGCCGCTGCAGGGCTGCCCGCTGCACCTGCTGTTTCAGCTGCGACGCTGAGCCCGATGTCGTCCCCGAACGCACCCATGACCATGCCGTTCAGCTGGTGCGCTGCCGAACTGGCCAGCAGGCCCCAGTGGCGCTTCAACGGCAGCCCTGAGCTGCTCAAGCTTGATGCGGCCGCGCTGAACGCCTGGATGGAACCGGTGATCACCGAGCTGACCCAGGGCTCGGGTGCCGCCCTGATCCAGGGGTTGGGAGAGCTCAGCGGGCCCAACCTGCGCGAGCTCTATCTGGCGATCGGGCGCTGCATCGGCAGCGTCGACACCACCTATGGCGAGCTCTACGACGTGGTCGACACCGGTGCGTCGTACCTCGAGAAGGCGATTCCGGTCTCCCAGACGAACGCCTCCACCTCGGTGCACACCGACAGTTCCCGGCTCGAGACCCATCCCCGCTGGGTGGGTCTGGCCTGCGTGCGGCAGGCGCCAGTGGGCGGGGGCTCGCGGATCGTGTCGGCGGTGGCCGTGCACGACCACCTGGCTGCCCACGCCCCTGAAGCGCTGGCGAGGCTGCAACGGGCGTTTTACCGCGATGTGGTCACCCCCGGCAGCGAGGCCAATGCCCTGGAGCTGATACGCGGCAATGCCTTTGCCGTGTACAGCCAGGCCGACGATGGTCCGACGCTGCGCTACATGCGCTATTGGATCGAGAAGGCCCATCAACGCCTCAACCAGCCTCTCGATCCCCTGGACCTGGCCGCCTTCGACCGGCTCGATCAGACCCTGAACGACCCACGCTTTCGTTACGACTTCGATCTGGCCCCCGGCGATCTGCTGTTCATCGACAACCACAAACTCGCCCACGACCGCGATGCCTTCGTCGATGACCCGCAAGCCCCGCGCCTGATGGTGCGGCTGTGGCTCAATGCCTAGACCTTGACGCCGCGGCCCCGGAAGCTGCCTGAACTGCTGAGCTGTTGACCGCCTGCCCGTGGTTCCCTACCGCTACTGCCGCCATCCTTGGAAGGTCAGCTGTGCGAACCATGCCCCGCCGATCCCTGCCGCTGCTGCTGCTGCTGGCTGGCCCTGGCTCACAGCAGCGATGCGAACAGGGGGGGCCTGCTGGCACTGCTCACCCCAGCCCCCGGCGCCGGCGCTGCATCCGTACAGCGGCAGGAAGGGGAGGCCTCGACCCCCTGCCGCCCCCAGGTGGAAGCGCCTTGCCTGCCTCGATGCCTTCCGCCGCCAGCCACAGAACGCGCATAGGGGCCACGGGGACTGCCGCGCTAGCGCAGAGGATGGACCTATCACTAAAAATTAACCCAGAAATGGGACAGTATTGTTATACCACCGTACACACATTCCCCAGAGGGTGCAATGCACCAGTGCAATCTTCTGACAGATGGTGACAGGTTGCCCCAGGTTGAGGAATTCAACTGCAGGGGATGCCCGGATGAGCGCGACGTTTTGGCAGGTGCTGGTGGTACCGCTACCCCAGGGGAGAGAAGTGGCGCTGTATGTGGACAGCAAGCGACCGAACTGGTCAGCCCCTGCTGTGTGGCGGTGGAGGGAGGGCCGGAGTCTGAATGTGGGGTGCCGGATTCCACTGACCCCCCATGGGATCCGGGTGGTGGTGAGCGGATTGGCCGCGGCCTAGAGCGATCGCCAGAGAGCAGAAGAGGGGCCAGTCCCCTTACTGCGGGGCTCGGC
>JBJTWS010000345.1:0-15376 GCA_046081905.1 Synechococcus sp.
CACCGTTGAACACTTCACTCACACCCGCGAGGGCGTTGGGCGCGGTGCTGCCGGCGGCGGCGGCGTGGAGACCCTGGATCCACTGGGCGAAGATCGGCTTCAGCGCAATGGCGGAGTCACTGAACATGTCCTGGGGACGCCCCAGGGCACGCATGGTGTCGTTGTGGATGTAGAGGCCGAAGCTGTGGAAGCCGAGCCAGATGCACACCCAGTTGAGGTGGCTGATCAGGGCATCGCGAGCCTTCAGCACCCGGTCAAGCACGTTGTCGATGTGCTTGGCGGGGTCGTAGTCACGCACCATCGCAATGGCGGCGTGGGCACCGGCACCCACGATCAGGAATCCACCGATCCAGACGTGATGGGTGAAGATCGAGAGCTGGGTGGGGTAGTCGATACCGATGTAGGGATACGGCGGCATCGAATACATGTGGTGCGCCACGATGATGCTGAGCGAACCGAGCAGAGCCAGGTTCACCGCCAGCTGGGCGTGCCAGGAGGTGGTCATGAACTCGAAGAGACCGTCATGACCCTTGGGAGCCGGGAAGAGGAGGGGATCACCCTTCTGGCCTTCCAGGATTTCCTTGATGCTGTGGCCGATGCCCCAGTTGGTCCGGTACATGTGACCGGCCACGATGAACAGCACCGCAATCGCCAGGTGGTGATGGGCGATGTCCGTCATCCAGAGGCTGCCGGTCACAGGATTCAGCCCACCCTTGAAGGTGAGGAAATCGCTGTAGGCGGCCCAGTTTCCGTTGAAGAAAGCCGAGATGCCGGCGCCGAAACCAGGGAAGAGCTGACTGATCAGATCCTGGTTCAGGAATTCATGGGGCAGGGGGATGTCCGACACCGAGGCGATGGTCTTGCCGTTCAGCGCCAGCGGCTTGCCGGCGTCGATGGCATCCATCAGCGCGGTGGTGGGCAGAGACACATGCAGGAGGTGTCCCGTCCAGGACAGGGAACCCAGACCCAGCAGGCCAGCCAGGTGGTGGTTGAGCATCGACTCAACGTTCTGGAACCACTCGAGCTTGGGCGCCGCCTTGTGGTAGTGGAACACGCCTGCATTGAGCATCAGGCCGGCCATGACCAGGGCACCGATGGCCGTGGCCATCAGCTGGGTTTCGCTGGTGAAACCCCAGGCCCTCCAGACATGGAAGAGGCCGGAGGTGATCTGAATGCCGTGGAAACCGGCACCGACATCACCATTGAGAATCTCCTGACCGAAGATCGGCCAGACCACCTGCGCAGAGGGCTTGACGTGCAGGGGATCGGCCAGCCAGCCGGAGTAGTTGGAGAAGCGGGCGCCATGGAAGAAGGCACCGCTCAACCAGATGAAGATGACGGCCAGATGGCCGAAGTGAGCCGAGAAGATCTTGCGAGAAACCTCTTCAAGATCGCTCGTGTGGCTGTCGAAGTCGTGAGCGTTGGCGTGGAGGTTCCAAACCCAGGTGGTGGTTTTGGGACCCTTGGCGAGGGAGCGGTCGAAGTGCCCGGGCTTGCCGAACAGCTCGAAGGTCGCCGGAACGGGGTTCCGATCGACCTGGGCTTTCGCCGTTTTCCCACGCTCTGGTGGGCTGATGGTCATCGAGACGTTCCTCGAGGGACGGGGTCGAGGTGGAGGTCCACCCCTTCACTCGCTTCAACTCCCCGACGGGACCGCCGGGATGCCTGGTCGAGTGACGGGCCCTAGGGCGGGAAGACGGGCTTCCCACCCATGGGCGCCAGCTGAGCAAGGCTCTGCCCGAGGGGGCGAAAACGCTTGGCACGACTGGTGCGAGGGGCCCCAGAAAGGGGACCGCTGGCGGAAGTATAGGGGTCGGTTTCAATTGTTCTCGCCGGCCAGTTACAAAGGTTCAATCCGCGCGCTTCCCAGGCCTGACAAGGGGTTTGCGGGGATGCCAGCCACATCGAAACACCCTTACATCGGCGGCTTGCTCTAGCACCAACTCACCAGGAGTTATGCACAGAGCTATAGACAGTCATCCCCGATGGCAGTGGATGAGCAGAATGCCTCCAGCTGAGGATGCATCCACCGTGCGATCCGACCTGCAGGGGACCCGTGCTCCGGCCCGCTGGGGCTGGAACCCACAGAGGCGCGCGAGGAGGTGGTGGGCCTGCCTCGTGGCGCTCGGTCTGCTGCTGGGAGCAACAGGTTGTAGCGCGGTTCTGCCGGGTTCGGGTCGGGCCACGGCAACGCCCTCCTCCGGATCCAGCCGGCCCGCCACCCTGCGGGAGGTGGCACCACCGCTGGCGGTGCAGCAGCTCCAGGCCGCCCTGGAGGAGCACCAGCCGGCCGTGGAGATCCTCTCCCCGCGGGCGGGAAGCACCCTGCCGGAGGGTCCCTGGACCCTCCAGCTGGCGGTGCGGGACTGGCCCCTGGTGGATGCCGGTCCCCTGGGGTTGGGCCCCCATCTGGTGCTGCAGATCGACGATCAGGCGCCGCGGCGGCTGACGGAGGCCGGAGGCCTCCACCTCACCCTGCCGCCCCTGAGCCCCGGCAGCCACCGGATCACGGTGTACGCCGCCCGTCCCTGGGGGGAGGCCGTGAAGAGCCCCGGGGCCCAGGCCCAGATCGTGGTGCACCGGGTGGCCGCCAATCCGCTGGGCGTTCCGGCCGCCGGCACCCCCCAGCTGATCCTCACCAGCCCCTCCGGGGAGGGGGGCGGCCAGCCGGTGCTGCTCGACTGGCTCCTGCTGGATGCGCCGCTGCAGCACCTGCGCCCCAACGACGAGGCCTGGCGGCTGCGGGTCACCGTGAACGGCGACAGTTTTCTGGTGGACCGGCAGGAACCCCTCTGGCTGCAGGGCTGGAAACGGGGCAGCAACTCCATGGTGCTGGAACTGGTGGATGGCCAGGGGGAACCCCTCAATCCTCCCTTCAGTACGTTGGTGCAGGAGGTGCTGCTGGAGCCCGGGGGGGACCCGCCGCCCTGGCTGGGGGGCCGTCTGGATCCGCTGATGGTGGAGCAACTGGTGGGCCTCGCCCCACCGCCGGCCCCACTACCTACGCCGATGCCGGCCGAGCCGGTGGGTGAGCCGGTGAGCGAACCCGTGGCGGAGGTGCCCCCGGAAGGGCGCGCCGCCACGGCTGAAGACCGTTCCGCCGCAGAGGACACACCTTCGGCAGCAGCGGTTTCGAAGCCGGAGGACTCACCGGGGGAGCCGGCAGTGATGGAATCTTCGGAGGCAGAACCAACAGAGACAAAACCGGTAGAGACAGAACCAAACCAGGCAGAGCCCGCTGAGGCCGAACCCGCGGAGGCCGAACCGGCAGAGACACCCCCGACAGCGGCGCCGCCGGTGGTAGCCGAACCCCCAGCGGCCGAGCCTCCCTCCGCGCCTGATCCCGAACCCTCCCTGGCCGCTCGAACGCCCGAGGAAGCAGCCGAGATCAACCCAGAGATCGCGCCTGCCAGCCCCACCGGGCAGAGAGACGCCGCCGCAGCCGAATCGGCGGAAGCCCCGATGGAGGAAGCACCTGTGGAAGAAGCCCCTATGGAGAAAGCCCCTGTGGAGGAAGCCATGCCAGCAAATGAATCCCCGCCGCCACCGGCCCAGGCGAACGGAGCGCTTCAGCGGCTGGGTCAGCTCTGGCGCCAGCGGCCCGGCAGCTCCGGCAGCGGAGAGCAGGCATGACGGCAACCAGCAAGGGCGCGGTGCTGGGCTTGGGGTTCAGCGCCACCGCGGCTCCGCTCCTCACCCGCCTCCTGCAGGCAGGTCTGCTGACGGAGGTGCGGTGGCCGGGCGGTGGTGCGGCAGGAGAGGGCGAGGAGAACGGGGCCGAGGAAGCGGCCGCATGGCTGGCCCCGCGCTGGGCCACGGCCCAGGCCGTGGTGGCCGTGGGCGCCTGCGGGCTGGTGGTGCGGCTGGTGGCGCCCCTGCTGCAGCACAAGAGCAGCGATCCGGCCGTGGTGGTGCTCGATCCGAATGGGCGCTTTGCCGTACCCCTGCTCGGGGGCCATGCCGCCGGCGGGGAGGCCCTCGCCCACCGGCTGGCCGCCCTGCTCGAGGCCCAGGTGGTACTCACGGGCCAAAGCGGGCCGGCGGGTCGCCTGCCCCTCGACAGCTTCGGCCACGCCTGGGGCTGGCGCCGGGGCAGCGGCGAGTGGAACGCGCTGATGCGACGGGCCGCCGCAGCCGCGGGCTCGCCCCTGCCGGTGGTGCAGGAGGCGGGTGAATCCGGCTGGAGCACCCTGGAGGCGAGCCGGGCGATGGGGCTGCAGCGGCTCGAGGCCGCGGAGCTGGACGATCCGGCCCAGGCCCTCTGGATCAGCCCGCGCCTGGGGGAGGGCTGCCGCTGGCACCCCCCCTGCCTCTGGCTGGGGATCGGCTGCGAGCGCGACACCAGCCGCTCGGTGCTGGAGCGGCTCCTGGCGCGGGGCCTCGCCGAGGCGGGCCTGGCCCGGGAGGCCGTGGCGGGCCTGGCCAGCATCGATCGCAAGGGCGATGAGCCCGCCCTGCTGGAGCTGGCCGCCGCCGCAAACTGGCCCCTGCGGCTGTTCACCGCCGACGCCCTGGCCGCCGTGGCGGTTCCCCACCCCTCTGCGGTGGTGGCAGGGGCGATGGGAACCCCGAGCGTCGCCGAAGCCGCCGCCCTCCTGGCCGCGGCTTCAGCAGGCGGCGACGTGGAGCTGCTGCTGGGAAAAACGATCGAGAGGGCCGGGCCGGGCGAACGGGGGGCCGCCACCCTGGCCATCGCCTGGAGCCGCCAGCAGTGCGCACCGCAGCGGGGACGGCTCGATCTGGTGGGAAGCGGGCCCGGCAGCCTGGCGCTGCTCACCCCCGACGCCCGCAGCGCCCTGGCCGAGGCCACGGCCTGGGTGGGCTATGGCCTTTACCTGGATCTGCTGGAGCCCCTGCGCCGGCCGGATCAGCTGCGGGTGGAAGGCCAGCTCACGGCCGAGCGGGAACGCTGCGACGAAGCCCTGGCCCTGGACCACGCGGGCCTGCCGGTGGCGCTGATCTCCTCGGGTGAGAGCGGCATCTACGGCATGGCGGGCCTGGCCCTCGAGCTCTGGCTGCAGCTGCCGAGTGAGCAGCGGCCGAAGTTCGTGGTGCATCCCGGCATCTCGGCGTTGCAGCTGGCGGCGGCGCGGGCCGGCGCCCCCCTGATGCACGATTTCTGCACCATCAGCCTCAGCGATCGCCTCACCCCCTGGGCCGTGATCGAGCAACGGCTGCGGGCTGCCGCCGCGGGCGACTTCGTGGTGGCCCTGTACAACCCCCGCTCGCGCGGCCGCGACTGGCAGCTGAGCCGGGCCCAGGAGCTGCTGCTGGCGGAGCGTCCCGCCACCACCCCGGTGGTGCTGGCCCGCCAACTGGGCCGGACGGAGGAACAGGTGCGGCTCACCACCCTGGCGGCGCTACCCTGCGACGAGGTGGACATGCTCACCGTGCTGCTGGTGGGCAACAGCACCAGCCGGGAGCAGGACGGCCGCATGGTGACACCGCGCGGTTACCCGGGAGCCGAGCTGGCCTAGGCGGCAACCAGGGGAAGGGAAGGAATCGGGATGACAGGATTCGAACCTGCGGCCCCTTCGTCCCGAACGAAGTGCGCTACCAAGCTGCGCTACATCCCGATGCCCGGAGTGTAGGGGATCGTGGCCACCGGGCCGGCGGGGCCCAGGAGGCCGGTTTCTAGAGTCTGGCGTTGTGCCCGGCCCCGGTGACCAGCCAGCCCACCAACACCAAACCCGACTGGCTTCGGGTGAAGGCGCCCCAGCGGGAGCGGATCGGGGCCGTGGCCGACCTGCTGCTCGACCTCAAGCTCAACACGGTCTGCCAGGAGGCGAGCTGCCCCAACATCGGCGAGTGCTTCGCCGGCGGCACCGCCACCTTCTTGATCATGGGGCCGGGCTGCACCCGCGCCTGTCCCTACTGCGACATCGACTTCGACAAGAGCGTGCGCGCCCTGGATCCCACCGAGCCGGAGCGGCTGGGGGAGGCCGTGGCCCGGCTGGGGCTCAGCCACGTGGTGATCACCTCGGTGAACCGCGACGACCTGGCCGATGGCGGCGCCAGCCAGTTCGTGGCCTGCATCGAGGCGGTGCGGCGCCGCTCGCCCCTCACCACGATCGAGCTGCTGATTCCCGATTTCTGCGGCGATTGGCAGGCCCTCGCCGCGGTGATGGAGGCCGCCCCGCACGTGCTCAACCACAACATCGAGACCGTGCCGCGGCTGTACCGGCGTGCCCGACCCCAGGGGATCTATGGGCGCTCCCTCGAGCTGCTGCAGCGGGTGCACGAGGGCTGGCCGCGCGTCTACACCAAATCCGGCCTGATGGTGGGCCTGGGCGAAACAGACACCGAGGTGCACCAGGTCCTCGCGGACCTGCGGCGCCACGCGGTGGACATCGTGACCATCGGCCAGTACCTCTCCCCAGGGCCGAAGCACCTGCCGGTGGATCGCTTCGTGACGCCGGAGCAGTTCGACGCCTTCCGCCAGCACGGGCAAGCCGTCCTCGGCTTCCTGCAGGTGGTGAGCACCCCCCTCACCCGCAGCAGCTACCACGCTGGCGAGGTGCAGCGGCTGATGCGGGAATTCCCCCGCTGAGCCGCCGCGTCGGCCTCAGGCCGCCACCGCCTCCCGCTCCGCCAGGCCCACGGCGGCCTTTTCGCTGGGGGGGACCAGCACCTTGAACCGCCCCCTCCAGGCGGACCAGTCGTCCAGGATGGCCGTGGCCAGGCTGCTGCCGGTCTGCTCGCGGTGCGTCTGGAGCAGGGGCAGCAGCAGTGCCTCCTGCTCGGGCGTGGTGAGGTCGCAGAGGGCGACGATCTCCGGATTGAGGCGCTCAGCCAGACGGCCATCCTCATCGAGCAGGAAGGCAACGCCACCGGTCATGCCGGCGGCCACGTTGCGCCCGGTGGAGCCCAGCACCACCACCACACCGCCGGTCATGTATTCGCAGCAGTGGTCGCCGGCCCCCTCCACCACGGTGCGGGCACCGCTGTTGCGCACCGCAAAGCGCTCGCCGGCGCGGCCGAGGGCGAAGAGCTCGCCGCCGGTGGCGCCGTAGAGGCAGGTGTTGCCGAGGATCACCTGCAGGCCGGGATCCTGCACCGCCGCCGGGGGCACCACGGTGATGCGTCCGCCATTCAGTCCCTTGCCGACGTAGTCGTTGGCCTCGCCCACCAGGCGCACATTCATGCCCTGCAGCACGAAGGCGCCGAAGCTCTGGCCGGAGGCCCCCTCGAAGGTGAGATCGAGCTGGCCGCGGAAGCCGGTGTTGCCGTGGCGCGCGGCAATCTCGCCGGCGAGGCGGGCGCCGACGCTGCGGTCGGTGTTCACGATCGGCACGCGGCGGGCGACGTGGCCATGGCCCTCGATGGCGGCCATCAGCTCGGCATCGGCCAGGAAGGCGTCCTCCAGGATCGGGCCATTGCCATGGGCCTCGCTGGCGTGGCGGAGCCAGCCGCGGTCGGCGGCGGCCTCGATCGGGGCCAGCAGGCAGGAGAGGTCGATCGCCCTGGTCTTGGCCAGCGCCACGTCGCGGGGCTGCAACAGCTCCGTGCGGCCGATCAGGTCCTCCAGCCGGGCCACGCCGAGCACGCTCAGCAGCTGGCGCACCTCCTCCGCCACATAGAGGAAGAAATTCACCACGTGCTCGGGGATGCCGGTGAAGCGTCTGCGCAGGGCCTCCTTCTGGGTGGCCACGCCCACCGGGCAGTTGTTGGTGTGGCAGACGCGGGCCATGATGCAGCCCTCGGCGATCATCGCCACCGAGCCGAAGCCGTATTCCTCGGCGCCGAGCAGGGCGGCGATCACCACGTCCCAGCCGGTCTTGAGGCCGCCGTCGGCCCGCAGCAGCACGCGGTCGCGCAGGCCGTTCTCCAGCAGGCTGCGGTGCACCTCGGTGAGGCCCAGCTCCCAGGGGCTGCCGGCGTGCTTGATCGAGCTCAGCGGCGAGGCGCCGGTGCCGCCGTCGTGGCCGGAGATCTGGATCACATCGGCGTTGGCCTTGGCCACGCCGGCGGCGATGGTGCCGATGCCGATCTCGGCGACCAGCTTCACGCTCACCTTGGCGGCGGGATGCACCTGGTGGAGATCGTGGATCAGCTGGGCCAGATCCTCGATCGAATAGATGTCGTGGTGCGGCGGCGGCGAGATCAGCGCCACGCCCGCCTTGCTGTTGCGCAGCCAGGCGATGTAGGGATCCACCTTGGGGCCGGGCAGCTGGCCGCCCTCGCCGGGCTTGGCCCCCTGGGCCACCTTGATCTCCAGCTGCCTGCCACTGCGCAGGTATTCCGGCGTCACGCCGAAGCGGCCCGAGGCGATCTGCTTGATCGCCGAGCAGGCGGTATCGCCGTTGCGCAGTCCCTTGATGGTGGGCAGGGTGGCGGAGCGCCCCTCCCCGTCCACATCGGCGAGCACCCCGAAGCGGGCCGGATCCTCACCGCCCTCGCCGCTGTTGCTCTTGCCGCCGATGCGGTTCATGGCGATGGCCAGCACCTCATGGGCCTCGCGGGAGAGGGCACCGAGGCTCATGCCGCCGGTGCAGAAGCGGCTGCAGATGCTCTCGACACTCTCCACCTGCTCCAGGGGCAGCGGCGTGGCCGCCGGCCTGAGCTGCAGCAGATCCCGCAGCGCCGTGACCGGCCGGTTCTCCAGCAGGGCTTGGTAGGTGGAGAAGTGGTCGTAGCCGGGACCCTGCTTCACGGCGGCGTGAAGGGCCTTGGCCATCTCGGGGCTGTTGAGGTGGAACTCGCCGCCGGTGCGGTACTGCACGAAGCCCATGAACTCGAGCTTGGTGCGATCGAGCTCCGGGAAGGCCTTGCTGTGGAAGGTGAGGGTCTCACTGGCCAGTTCCGCCAGGCTCAGACCCGCCACCCGGCTGGTGGTGCCGCGGAAGGCGATCTCGATCAGGTCGGAGCCGAGGCCGATCGCCTCGAAGATCTGGGCGCCGTGGTAGCTGGCCAGCAGGGAGATGCCGATCTTGGAGAGGATCTTGCGCAGGCCGTCTTCGAGCGCCTTGCGCACGTTGGCCTGGACCTGGTCGGGGTCGAGGGCGGCGAGCTTGCCGGTCTCGATCAGCTTCTGCGTGCGGGGGTGGGCCAGCCAGTGGCGGGTGGTCTCCCAGGTGAGCCAGGGGCACACCGCACTGGCGCCGTAACCGATCAGGCAGGCCAGGTGGTGGGTGCTCCAGCACTGGGCGGTGTCCACCACCAGGGAGCACAGCAGGCGCAGGCCGAGATTCAGCAGGTGGTGGTGCACCGCCCCCACCGCCAGCAGGGGCGGGATGTAAGTGGTGGTGGCACTGAGGACGGCCGGCGCCCCATCCACCGCGCGGCGATCGGAGAGCACCAGGATCTGCCTGCCGGAGCGCACGGCCGCTTCCGCCGCATCCCGCAGCCGAAGCACGGCCGCCTCCAGCCCGCCGGGCCCGTCGCCCACGGAGAAGAGGGTCGAGAGGGTGGCCAGGGGGATGTGGTGGCTGCCCAGCGAGGCGAGCTCGGCCTCGTTGAGCACGGGGGACTCGAGATGGAGCACCGAGGCGGCCGAGGGCTCCGGTCGCAGCGCCGAGCCCCGCCGGCCCAGGTGCATCTCCAGGCTCATCACCAGCTTCTCCCGCAGGGGATCGATCGGCGGGTTGGTGACCTGGGCGAAGCGCTGCTTGAAGTAGTCGTAGAGGAGGTGGGGCTTGTCGGAGAGCACCGCCAGGGGGATGTCGTCGCCCATGCAGTAGGTGGGTTCCTTGCCGGCGCCCGCCATGTCCTCGATCACCAGGTCGAGGTCCTCGGCGCTGAAGCCGAAGGCGGTCTGCTGCTGGAGGAGATCGAGATCGCCGAGGCGCTGCTCCTGCTCCCAGGGCTGGGGCGCCAGGCTGCGGCGGTGCTCCGCCAGCCAGGCGGCGTAGGGATGGCGGGCGGCGGCCTCCTCCTTCACCTCCCAGTTGTGCAGCAGCCGGCCCTTCTCCAGGTCCACCGCGAGCATCTGGCCAGGGCCGAGGCGCCCCTTCTCGATGATGCGGGCCTCATCGAGTTCCACCACGCCGGTCTCGGAGCCCATCACCACGTAGCCGTCGCTGGTGATGCAGTAGCGGGCCGGTCGCAGCCCGTTGCGATCCAGCGTGGCGCCCACGCTGCGCCCATCGCTGAACACCAGCAGGGCGGGGCCGTCCCAGGGTTCCTGCAGACAGGCATTGAATTCGTACATCGCCTGGACCGCGGGGCGGCTCTCCAGGTCGGGCTGGTTGCGGAAGGCCTCCGGCACCAGCGTCAGCAGGCTTTCGGTGATCGGCCGGCCGCTGCGCACCAGCAGCTCCAGGGTGGCGTCGAGGTTGGCCGAATCGCTGAAGGCGGCATTCACCACCGGCCGGAGATCCGCGGCCGCGTCCCCCCAGACGGCATCGAGGTTCGCCTCGGCCGCCCGCGCCCAGTTGAGGTTGCCCAGCAGGGTGTTGATCTCGCCGTTGTGGCCCAGCAGCCGCATCGGCTGGGCCAGGGGCCAGCGGGGCAGGGTATTGGTGCTGAAGCGGCGGTGGTACACCGCGAAGCTCACGGCGAAGCGCTCATCGCGCAGATCGCCGTAAAAGGCCGGCAGCACCGCAGAGCGCACCATGCCCTTGAACACAACCGTGCGGCTGCTCAGGGAAGCGAAATAGAGGTCGTTGGGCCCGGGTCCCCAGGCTTCGCGGGCGCGATCGCCGATGCGCCGGCGCATGCGGAACAGCAGGGCTTCGAGGGCATCGCCTTCCCCCCCGGTGAGGTCGGCATCGGCCACCGCCACCAGCCACTGCTCGATCGCCGGGGCGGTCTGCCGCGCGAGGGGGCCCAGCACCGCCGGGTCGACGGGCACATCCCGCCACCCCAGGGAGCGCAGGCCGAGGCGGGCGGCCTCCTCCTCACAGAAGCGGCGCGCCTGCTCCCGCAGGGTCGGATCGGCCGGCAGGAACACCATGCCAAGGCCGCGGGGCTGGCCGGCCGAGTCGGCCGCCGCGGGCCACACCGCCTCCAGGTAGCTCCAGGGGATGCCGCAGAGGATGCCGGCGCCATCGCCGGAATCGCTGTCTCCGCCGCAGCCGCCGCGGTGCTCCATGCAGTCGAGGCCGCGCAGGGCCTGCTGCAGCACCCAGTGGCTGGCCTCCCCGCCGAGATGGGCGAGGAATCCAACCCCGCAGGCGTCCTTCTCCCCCGCCACGGCCGCAGGCGCCGGGCTGTCGCAATGGGGCCAAACGGGCTGGGAGGAGCGGGGCATAGCGCGGGGCAGGACCGGCGGACTCGAGCTGCGTCTGCAACGACCGATGGCGACAAGACCCCGGCCGCGGGCAGAACGCCCCATCCTAGGGACTGAACCCACCGCCGCAGGCCCGCCGTGGCGACCCCTCCACCCCCTCGCACGGTGTTCCGTCCCCCCGGCAGGCTCCGGCCGGGGGGAGGCGGGCGGCGGCCATCCCCGGTAGGTTGCCGACCGCTGCCGCAGCCCGCCATGGTCCTGGCCCCCTTGCTGCTTCTGCTCGGCGCGGACACTGCCGCGGCGCTGCCGGGGCCCCTGGGCGCCAGCGGCGGCCTCCCGGCCCTGGAGCGATCCCTCCGCAGCGGCGCCATCGCCTCACTCCCGCCTCCACCGCTGCCGGCCGCGGGCGCCGAACGGCTCTCCCAGGTGCGCCGGAGCGAGGCAGGGGCAGCGGACCAGCAGGGATCCACCCTGGTGATCAACGGCCAGCGCCAGCAGGCCCGCTGGCAGTGGCGCCGGGGGGCCGGGGGCTCCACCGAACTCTGGCTGCCGCTGGAGGTGCTGCAGGGCCAGCTGGGCGTGAGCAGCCGCAGCCTGGTGGACGGCAGCCTCGATCTGGAGTGGTACGGCCAGCCCCTGGTGGTGCCCGCGGCGGCCCAGCGCAGCCTTGAGGATGAGGTGGCGGTGAACGTGGCGCCACTGCTCGCGGCGGTGGGGGTGCAGAGCCGCATCGAGGGCGAGCAGCTCCACCTGGAACTGCCCCCCACCGGCCTGGTGGGTCTGCGCACCTCCCAGCCCCCCGGCGCCCGGCGGGTGGTGCTTGACCTGGCGGGCCCCGCCCTGGTGCGCCGCTCCGAGCGCGGGCTCTGGATGTCCCTGAACGGCAGCGCCGATCAGCTGCGCCAGCTCGGCCAGCTGGGCCTGCGCTCCCAGAGCCGCGCCGGCGGGCTGGAGCTCTCGCCGGGGCCGGGCCAGCAGTTCACCAAGGTGTTCACTCTCGGCGGTCCCCACCGGCTGGTGGTGGACCTGGCCGTGGCGGGCTCCGGAGCCGATGGGCCAGGCGAAGCGGCCCCGCCGCCGATCGATCCACGGCTGCAGGCCCTGCTGGGCCGGGAAGTGCGCTGGGACCGGCAGGTGCGCGCCGTGGGCAGCCGCTCCCTGCGGATCAATAGCGTGGTGGTGGATCCGGGCAGCAGCAGCCTGCAGCTGCGCACCCTCACCCGCGAGGAGGGCATGCAGGGCCTCAGCTCCCTGGCGGATCTGGCCCGGCGCCAGGACGCACTGGTGGCGATCAACGGCGGCTACTTCAACCGCGTGCGGCGCCTGCCGCTCGGGGCCGTGCGGGAGGGGGGACGCTGGCTGTCCGGCCCGATCCTCAACCGTGGCGTGGTGGCCTGGAGCGGCCAGAGCCTGCCGGCCTTCGGGCGGCTGCAGCTGCAGGAATGGGTGATCGACGACGCCGGCGGCCGCTGGCCGCTCACGGTGCTCAACAGCGGCTACGTGCAGCGCGGCCTGAGCCGCTACACCGCCGACTGGGGCCCCGCCTACCAGGCCCTCAGCGGCGGTGAATCCGCCCTGCTGCTCCAGGACGGCGTGGTGCAGCAGAGCTTCGACACCGCCAGCCTCGGCCGGGGCGTGCCGCTGCCGCCAGGTGCGACCCTGCTGGTGGCCCGCGGTGGCGCCACCCTGCCCTGGGGACCGGGCCAGCGGCTGCGGATCGACAGCCGGCCCAGTTCCTCCCTGGGGCAGGCCAGCTCGGTGATGGGGGGCGGGCCCCTGCTCCTGCAGGACGGCCGCGTGGTTCTCAACGGCGCCGCCGAGGGCTTCGGTGATGCCTTCCTGCGGCAGGGGGCGCCCCGCACGGTGATCGGCAGCGACGGCCGCCGGCTCTGGCTGGTGACCCTGGAGGGGGTGAACCAGGCGGGCCCCACCCTGGCCGAGACCGCCTGGGTGCTGCAGCAGATGGGTCTGCGGGATGCCCTCAACCTCGATGGGGGCAGCTCCACCGGCCTGGTGATGGGCGGGCGGCACACCGTCAAGGGCCGGGGGGTGGCCGGCTCGGTCCACAACGGTCTGGGGCTGGTGCCGGGCGGTCGGCCGATGGCGCGGCTGGATCCCCCACCGGAGCCCGTGCACCCGGCTCAGTTGGGGCGGCTGGCAGACTGAGTTCCTACCTCCAGCCCCCTGCCACGCCCCCATGCCCAAGGGTCACAGCCTGCGCCTGACGGCCACGGCGGCGGCGGAGCTGGGCCGCCAGGCGGCCGTGGCCGGCACCCCGGGGATGATGCACCTCGACCTGATCGAGGGCAGCTGCGAGCGCTGGGCCATCCGGCTGCGGCCGGGTCACCTGGCGGGCCGGCCGGTGGCCCGGGCCGATGGCATCACCCTGTACGCGCCGGAAGCGCAGCAGGGCCTGCTCACGGGGTTGAGCCTCGACTACCGGGGCGATCTCAGCGGCGGCGGCTTCCTGATCCGGCAGGCGCAGGGCGTGCGCTGCTGTGCCTGCGGCGCCGCCTTCAGCCGCCCAGCGGGGGAGAGTCCGGCGACCCAGTAATGTGGCGGATTGTCGAAATCGGTCGGACGTCCGACCAGTCCCCTCCGAGAAGCACTCCGGCCCTCGATGCCCACCATCCAGCAGCTGATCCGCACCGAACGGCAGCGCCTGACCCGCAAGACCAAATCGCCTGCCCTGCGCGCCTGCCCCGAGCGTCGTGGTGTGTGCACCCGCGTGTACACCTCCACCCCCAAGAAGCCCAACTCGGCTCTGCGCAAGGTGGCCCGGGTGCGGCTCACATCCGGCTTCGAGGTGACCGCCTACATCCCCGGCATCGGCCACAACCTGCAGGAGCACTCGGTGGTGCTGATCCGTGGCGGCCGCGTCAAGGACCTCCCCGGCGTTCGTTACCACATCATCCGCGGCACCCTTGACACCGCCGGTGTGAAGGACCGTCGTCAGAGCCGCTCGAAGTACGGCGCCAAGACCCCGAAGGCCTGATCGCCTCGCCGAACTCTCTCCTGCCCCCCAGCCCTTAACCCAGGTCCATGTCCCGCCGTAACGCCGCCGAGAAGCGCCCGGTTCTGCCCGATCCGCAGTTCAACAGCCGTCTGGCCTCGATGATCGTGGCCCGTCTGATGAAGCACGGCAAGAAGTCCACCGCCCAGCGCATCCTGTCCGACGCCTTCACGCTGATCAACGAGCGCACCGGCTCCGACCCGCTGGAGCTGTTCGAAACCGCCGTTCGCAACGCCACCCCCCTGGTGGAAGTGCGGGCCCGCCGGGTCGGGGGCGCCACCTACCAGGTGCCCATGGAAGTGCGCCAGGAGCGCGGCACCGCCATGGCCCTGCGCTGGCTGGTGAACTACTCTCGCGCCCGCAATGGCCGGAGCATGGCGCAGAAGCTGGCCGGCGAACTGATGGATGCCGCCAACGAGGCCGGCAGCGCCGTGCGCAAGCGGGAAGAGACCCACAAGATGGCCGAAGCCAACAAGGCCTTCGCCCACTACCGCTACTGAGTTTCGCCCTTCTGGGCCTCCGGTTCCGGCCGGCGATCCGGGCCACGAGACGAGCCACCGCATCCGGGCACGGGCCCGGGCGCTCGGCCGCTCTGTAAAGTAACGCCCACTTTTTTCACGACCCCCTTCGGAGACACTCCCCGTGGCCCGCGCCTTTCCCCTGGAACGCGTCAGAAATATCGGCATTGCCGCCCATATCGACGCGGGCAAAACCACCACCACCGAACGGATCCTCTTCTATTCGGGCGTCGTCCACAAGATGGGCGAGGTGCATGACGGCGCCGCCGTGACCGACTGGATGGCCCAGGAGCGGGAGCGGGGCATCACCATCACCGCCGCGGCGATCTCCACCAGCTGGAAGGATCACCGCATCAACATCATCGATACCCCCGGCCACGTGGACTTCACCATCGAGGTGGAGCGTTCCATGCGGGTACTCGATGGCGTGATCGCCGTGTTCTGCGCCGTGGGCGGCGTGCAGCCCCAGTCGGAAACGGTGTGGCGCCAGGCGGATCGCTACAACGTGCCGCGCATGGTGTTCGTCAACAAGATGGACCGCACCGGCGCGGACTTCCTGAAGGTGTACGGCCAGATCAAGGATCGCCTCAAGGCCAACGCCGCCCCGATCCAGCTGCCAATCGGCGCCGAGGGCGAGCTGAGCGGCATCGTGGACCTGGTCAAGAACCGCGCCTT
>JBJTWS010000346.1:0-3433 GCA_046081905.1 Synechococcus sp.
GCTGGCGGCGCAGCTGCTCCAGCAGGAGGTTTTCGGCCGTTTCCAGGGCCCGATCGAGGCTGCCGAACCACCCCTCGGCGTTCTCCCCCTTCGCCGGCCAGAAGTCGCTGAGGTGCTCGCCCCGGCAGGGCAGGCAGCCGATGCCCTGGTTCTGCAGGCTGCCCAGGGCATCCCGCAGCAGGCGGGCACTGATCGCGGGCAGCGCCATCACCTGGGCCAGGTCGAGCACCACGAAGGAATCCGGAGCGGCGGAGCCCTCCAGGTGAGCCAGCAGTTCCTCCACGGCCGCGAAGTCGAGCACCCCCTGCACCTGCAGCACCCGGATCCGCTCGCCGTGCTCGTTCAGCAGGCCGAACTCGGCGCTGCTGCGCCAGCGGCGGGAATAGCGGTTCCGGCCGGTGGTGGAGGAGCGGATCACCGTGCCGGTGCGGGGCGGCTGATCGAACAGGTGCAGCTCCAGCCGCTGGGAAAGCTCTTCGCACACGGCGATGCCCCGGCTGGAGTTGCCGTAGCCATCCAGGGGCGGGGAATACACCGCCAGGCCGATGCGCCCGGGCACCACCGCCATCACCCCACCGCCCACGCCGCTCTTGGCGGGCATGCCCACGTTGTAGAGCCACTGGCCGGTGTAGTCGTACATGCCGCAGCTGCCCATCACCGCCAGCACGTTGGTGGTGGTCATGGCGTCGAGGGCCACCACGCCGGTGCGGGGATTGCGGCCCTGGCAGGCGAGGGTGGCGGCCATCACCGCCAGATCCCGGCAGGTCACGGACACGGCGCACTGGCGGAAGTAGAGCTGCAGGCCCGGCTCGGGCGAGGCGTTGATCACATCGAAGTTGCGCAGCAGGTGGCCGATCGCCCGGTTGCGGTGCCCCGTGTCCCGCTCGGAGCGGAACACCGCCTCGTCCACCGAGAGGCGGTGGCCGGCCATGTCCGAGAGGAAATCCAGCAGCAGCGATTCGGCCCGCTCGGGATCGTGGGCCCAGATCTGGGCGGTGGTGGCGATGGCGCCGGCGTTGATCATCGGGTTGCGGGGAATCCCCGTCACCGGATGGAGGCTGATGGCGTTGAAGGCATCGCCGGAGGGCTCCACCCCCACCTTTGCCTGCATGTGATCGGCCGAGAGCAGCTTGAGGGCCAGCCCGTAGGCGAAGGGTTTGGAGATCGACTGGATCGTGAAGGCCTTGCCGGTATCGCCCACCTCGTAGAGGCGGCCATCGGTGGTGGCGATCACGATGCCGAAATCATCGGGATCCGCCTTGGCCAGCTCGGGGATGTAGTCGGCCGGGCGGCCGTCGCGCAGGTCCCGGTAGCGGGCGTGCACCTCCTCGAGGATTCGCTGGATCGCCGAGGAGGTCACCTCGATGCTTCCCATGGGGGTGGGGTTCGGGGCTAGGGGGGATGGGCGTGATCTCACTGCCCCCGGGGGCGCGATTCTGTGCCGGCTGTTACCGATGTGGTTCCCGCCCGCGGCCCGTGTCAGCGTGAGGGGCTTCCCGCCTGGCCCGAGAGGCTGCCTCCCGCATGCCCTGCCGGTTGCACGCGTTCACACTCACCAAGGCGGTGCCCCTGTCGATCAGCAGGGGCACCACGGCAACGGCAGCACACCTGCTGCTGGAGATCGAGAGCGACGGGGTGGTGGGCCGCGGCGAGACCGGCGGCTTCGACACCGGCCATCGCCGCTACGACACCGGCGCCATCGCCGCGGAGCTCACTGCCCTGCTGCCCCGTCTGGATCCGCTGCCGCCCCAGCCGCACCAGGCGCTCGAGCCCCTGCTGGCGGAGCTCTCCCCGCCAGCCCGCTGCGCCGTGGACCTGGCCCTCTGGGACTGGTGGGGGCGAACGGTCGGCCAGCCCCTCTGGCGGCTCTGGGGGCTGGATCGGGCCGCCTGTACCTCCACCAGCGTGACCCTGGGGCTCGGCCCGGTGGAGGCGGTGCTGCAGCGGCTGGAGCGCTGGTGGGCCGTGCTGCCGGCCCACCGCATCAAGCTCAAGCTCGGCAGCCCCGAGGGCACCGGCCACGACCGGGCCCTGGTGGCCGCGGTGGCGGAGGCGCTGGAGCGGCGGGAGCAGGAGAGCGGCCAGCCCTGCGAACTGCAGGTGGATGCCAACGGGGGCTGGACCCTGGAGGCGGCCCGGGAGCTGCTGCCCTGGCTGGAGCGGCACGGGGTGGTGCTGGTGGAGCAGCCCCTGCCGCCCCTCGAGGATCCCGAGGCCGACGCGGCCTCCTTCGCCGCCCTCGACCTCGACTGTCCCCTGCCCCTGGTGGCGGATGAGAGCTGCTGGGACCTGGAGGATCTGCTGCGGCTCGCCCCCCACGTGGATGGCATCAACATCAAGCTGCTCAAGAGCGGCGGCCTCAGCGAGGCCCTGCTGATGGCCCGCACCGCCCGCCGGCTGGGGCTTTCGGTGATGGTGGGCTGCTATTCCGACGCCGCCCTGCTCAATGGCGCCGCGGCCCAGTTGCTGCCCCTGACCCGCTGGCCCGACCTCGACAGCCACCTCAACCTGCTCGACGATCCCTTCCGCGGCCCCGAGCTGCGGGGTGATCTTCTGCTGCCGGCCGCGGCCCCCGGCCTGGGGGGTGGAGGGGAGCCCGGAACCATGCTGAGGCTCGACCCATGCTGAGCGCCCTCGATCCGATCGTGCTGCTGCAGCACGGCGGCCTCACCGACCTGAGCGGCAAGACCGGCCTGGCGATGCTGCGCTACCGCAGCGGGCCGATCGTGGCGGTGATCGATCCCGCCCACGCCGGCCAGCGGGTTCCCGCCGTGACCGGCATCCCCCGCGACGTGCCGGTGCTCGCGAGCCTGGCCGAAGCCCTGCCCCTCGAGCCCGCGGTGGCGGTGGTGGGGCTGGCCCCCTCCGGCGGCCAGCTGTCGCCCGCCCTGCGCCAGGACGTGGCCGCCGCCCTGGCGGCGGGGCTGAATGTGGCCAGCGGCCTGCACACCCGCCTCGCCGACGACCCCGAGCTGGCGGCCCTGCGGCAACCAGACCGCTGGATCTGGGACCTGCGCCGCGAGCCGCCGGGCCTCAGCGTGGCGGCGGCCCGGGCGGCGGAGCTCCCCTGCCGCCGCGTGCTGGCGGTGGGCAGCGACATGGCCGTGGGCAAGATGAGCACCTGCCTGGAACTCACCGCTGCCGCCCAGCGCCGGAGGCTGCCGGCCCGCTTCGTGGGCACCGGCCAGGCGGGCCTGCTGATCAGCGGCCAGGGGGTGGCCCTCGATGCCGTGCGGGTCGACTACGCCGCCGGAGCAGTGGAGCAGGCGGTGCTGGAGGCCGCCGCCGAGCTGGAGCCGGGGGGAGTGCTGTTCGTGGAGGGGCAGGGCTCCCTCTGCCATCCGGGCTCCACCGCCACGCTGCCGCTGCTGCGGGGCAGCCAGCCCACGGATCTCCTGCTGGTGCACCGCGCCGGCCAGGCCACGATCCAGCG
>JBJTWS010000347.1:0-3090 GCA_046081905.1 Synechococcus sp.
GGAGTGGTGCATCACCTCAGCCCCGAGGATCTCGCCGTGCTCGATTCCCATGAGGGCGTTGGCTACGGCCACTACCGCCATGAAGTCGTGCGCGTCACCACCAGGGAGGGCCTCTCGTTTGAAGTGCTCACCTACGTGCCGGAAGACGGAGTCCTGGCGGAGGGGCTGATCCCGCAGCCCAGCTATGCCGACCACATCCTGATCGGCGCCGAGCACTACGGATTGCCCAGCGACTGGCGCAAGCTCCTGCAGGACTCCCTTTTGATCACGGCATAGGCGCTGAGCGGTCTGAGCCCGGCGCCGCTGCTGCAGGGCCTCCTCCATCAGGGTAGCGGTGGGAGCGGCCGCAACTGCACATCAGCACGGTGGTGGACTTGTCCAGCCGCAGATCGCGGGGGATCAGGCCGGTGCCCAGATGGGCACCGTTGCAGAACCAGCCATGGCGGCTGCGGCCACAGCTGCAGAGCAGGTAGCGACCGGCCGGCAGATCGAGCGGCTCGGGACCAGGGCTGGGTACTGAAGGCTCAGGCATGACGGATCGGCCATCCCGTTGGCGCCTGAGCACAGTCTGCTGCGGTTATGGAGCAGTGAGGCGCCTGACGCCGCTGCGGGCGGATCGTGCTCACAGCGTGGGAATGGAAGTGGTGCATACGCACCCGATAGGCGAAGTGGGCTGGGCCAAGATTCGCTATCCGTGCCCTTCGGGCTGCAGGTCCTCAAGAGCCGGGGCAGAGGTATCTGCTTCTTCTCGGCTCGATCCATAGCCTGCCCCCAGGAGAACCATCCGCGAGCAGTCGGCTGACCAGCCCGTGCTCACAGAGCTGCTCCCCTGTGGGACCTGGAGCGAACAGCTCCTGGCGCAGCACAGTCAGCAGCGACTGCTTGAGGGCATCAAGCTGGCCCGGCCGCAACCGGCGGCAGTTGGGCAGGCCCGCCGCAGGGCCGGCCGGGATCGCGGCGGGCCGATCCGGTGTGTGCTCCACGCTCCAGCTCAGGCCCGTGCCCGGTAGCCCCACGGTGGTGCGCGGGCCACCGCTGCGATTCACCGGGATGTTGAACGAGGCCCCACGCCCGCCAACGGAGATCGAGCTCAGTCCGCCGCTGGTGCCGTTGAAGCGCAGCGGGCCAAGGCGGGCGGAGCGGCGGAAACGGACGCCCATGGCGATCAGTCGTCGGCCTTGGAGCCACCGCAGTACTGCCAGCCGTCAAGCAGACGAGCCAGCTCCTCCTTCATAGCGGAGAGCTCATCGATGCGCAGGCCGATGGAGTCCATCTGGGCTGTAATGCTGCGCTTGAGAACGGAGCAGTTGCAGATACCGGAACGCCGGACTTCCAGGATCTTCGTTAACTCAGGAATCGACACACCCATCGCCCGTAGGGCACGAATGATCCTCAGCTCAGCGAGATTCTCCTCGTCGAACAATCTGTATCCACCTGCGGAGCGAGCCTTCGGCTGGAGCAATCCCTCGTCGCAGTAGTAGCGGATCGTTTTCACCGGAAGACCGGTGCGGCGAGCTACCGCGCCGATGCGCAGGCTGGGAGCGTGGCTTGTGGACAGAGATCCCTGGCGGGCCAAGGCGAGAACCCTCCACTGGATAGAAACTTCACCAGCCTAGGGAGGGCCAGCAGGCAAGGCAGACTGGCCAAGACTCTCCAGCAGTCGCGCCATGCTGGAGACAGTCGCTAGGGTAGGTGCTCATCAGGCAAGCCTGCGCTCGCATCCGACCCGTGTCGATCCTTTCCAGTTCGTGGCCAGCCCGGGCGGCAGCCGCCATCGGAGCCAATCTCCTGTTCTCCGCCGCCGGCCTGTCCTCTCCTGCCGCCGGTTCGGGTGGTGTCCCGGCAATGTACGCCACTCAGGCAGAGGCGGAGAAGGCCGCCAAGCTGCACTTTAACTGCACCGGTGCCCACAGGATGGGAGATCAGTGGATGCCCTGCGCAAAGCATGGTGGTGGCGCCCAGGGCTCCTCGCCCTCCCACTGAGGCCAGGCACCTTCCATGGCTCAGTGCGGCGACAAGCCCAAGCGGATCGCCTTCGGGGTGGCGCCTCTGGGCATCGTTTCGATCGGCATCGTGCCGATGGGGGTGGTGAGCATCGGCGTGGTCCCGATGGGGGTCATCAGCCTCGGTGTGGTGGGGATGGGTGTGCTCAATGCCTGCGTGGTGGGCATGGGCGTGCTGGTGGCGGGCGTGAATGTAATGGGGGTCTGGTGGGCAGGTCTCGAAGGCATGGGCCCGCGGCGCCTGGGGGCTACTGCCACTGCCCTCCATCAGCACCACCACAGCACCCCCGGCCACACCCCCCAGAGCCTGATGGCATACCCCACCAAGGAGGAGGCACTGGAGCAGGCCCGGAAACTCGGCTGCAGCGGCGTCCACGCCATGGGTTCCCGCTGGATGCCCTGCTCTGAACATCCACCGCAACCATCCACGCACCACCACTGCCATTCATGAGATCCATGCGCAAGCTCAGCCTGGCCCTGATTTTTTCAGTGCTGACATTCACGTCCCATGCCCTCGCCTGCGGTGGGGGTGGCTCCGGCAGCTATCGAAAACCCGCCCGACCCGACCAGCACCATCAACACAGCACGGGGGTGCCACCTTCTGAGAAGGAATCCACAACTCCTCCAGTGGCTCCCCAGTAGGAGCCCTTCGGGAACTGTGGATACCGGTCTTCGCAAGCGAACGTCGGATCAGAAGCGGAAGGTTGTCTTCACCAGTCCGCCGAACTGACTGAAGCTCTCGCCAGCTGGCGTCATCTGTCCCAAGGGGCGGCTGAGGTAAATCAAGGCTGGCGTGACCGTGATGTTGTCAGTAACCTGGAATTTATACCACCACTCCCACACATAATTGCCGTCGTTGGGAGTCACGCCATCAGTGAGAGCCGTGGCAAACACGGGTTGGGCCACAGCAAAGCCGAAGTCATTGCCCTTCTGGAACACATCCGTCCACTGCAGGCCCACCATCCAGGACTGGCTGGTGCTAAGGCTACCGCGTGGTTGGGATGCAGTGTAGGTGGTGGTATTGATGCCCCATCCCAAGCTCAAGGAAGGCAGCCAACCACTGCGCAGTGGTTGCCAGTAAGCGCTC
>JBJTWS010000348.1:0-14547 GCA_046081905.1 Synechococcus sp.
CAACCTCGATCGCCAGGCCCTGTTTGCCGGGCAGTGGCAGCTGCGCAAGACCCAGCAGCAGAGCCGCGAGGAGTACGAGGCGATGCTGGCCGAGAAAGCCGAACCGGTGCTGCGCCACTGGATGGGGCGCTGCCTGGCGGAGGGGCTGCTCACGCCGCGCGTCGCCTACGGCTATTTCCCCTGCGGCCGTGAGGGAAATTCCGTGGTGGTGTTCGACCCCGCCGGCCTGGCCCCGCTGGATCCCCCCTCTGCCGCCACCGCGATGCTGGGCCGCTTCAGCCTGCCGCGGCAGCGCTCCGGCAACCGCTACTGCATCGCCGATTTCTACCGCGACCTGGCGACGGAGGTCGACGGAAGCCCACGCCCCAGCGACTGCCTGCCGATGCAGGCGGTGACCATGGGGGAAGGCGCCACCCGCTTCGCGCAGCAGCTCTTCGCCGGCGATCAGTACAGCGACTACCTCTACTTCCACGGTCTGGCCGTGCAGATGGCCGAGGCCCTGGCCGAGTGGGTGCATGCCCGCATCCGGCGGGAACTGGGCCACGCCGATCCGGAGGGCATGGCCCTGCGGGAGGTGCTGGCGCAGCGCTACCGCGGCAGCCGGTACTCCTTCGGCTACCCCGCCTGCCCCAACGTGGCCGATTCCCGGCCCCAGCTGGAGTGGCTCGGCGCCGATCGGATCGGCCTGTCGATGGACGAGAGCGACCAGCTCGATCCCGAACAGAGCACCACGGCCCTGGTGGCCCTGCACAGCAAGGCCCGCTACTTCAGCGCCTGAGCGGAGTCCGATCCCGGCGGCAGCTCATCGCCAAGCGCGGGCCATGGCAGGCTCACAGCGCCTTTTCTGCCTGAACAATGGCCATTGCCGGTCCCGACGGTGTGGATGCCGCCATTGCCGCTGGGCTCGACCTCGACGGCACCCCGATCCCGGCCGAGATGCTCACCCTCTACAACGAAGTGATGCAGCTGGAGAGCCGCCGGGCCCGCAGCGGCGTGAAGAAGTCGATGCGCAACCGCATCGTCAAGACCGGCAGCAAGCACTTCGATCAGGCCACCCTGGATGCGCGGCTCCGGGCGGCGGGCTGGGACGGTCTCAAGGACAAGGAGATTGCCTTCTTCTACTCCTGATCCTGCGCTCCAGGGCCCGCAGGCTGGCGGACCCTCAGTCGGCGCACATCTCCTCGAGGGTGTCGATCACTTCCTGCTGGAACTCCTCCAGTTCGGAGGAGTCGCTCAGGTCCACGCCCTCGCCGGCGGCGTTCTGGGTGAGCTCCTGGAAGTGGAAGGCGCCCTCCCCATGGGCCAGGAACTCCATGGCCGAGGGTTCACCGCTTTCCTTGTAGGCGTCGCACAGGGCCAGGAAGGCCGCATCTTCGGTGAAATCCCAGCTCATGTAGGGGGTCGCGCTGAACGACCTTTAACGCCTCCCCCCCGGATTCCGTCAACCTCCCCGCCCGCGCTTGTGCCACTCCTTCGGCAGACTGCGCCCCACCCGCCCCCGCCGGCCGTGACCAGCAGCGATCCCGCATCCCCCGCCACCGCCACCGCCCGGAACGTGCTGGGTGGCCCCCTGGAGGTGTGCGGTTGCCAACCCCTCACCGGCTGGTTCCGGGATGGCAGCTGCCGCAGCGACCCCTCCGATCTCGGGCAGCACACCGTGTGTTGTGTGGTGAACGAGGCCTTCCTCAGCTATTCGCGGGCCCAGGGCAACGACCTCTCCACGCCGGCGCCCGCCTACCAGTTCCCCGGCCTCAAGCCAGGCGATTGCTGGTGCGTCTGCGCCACCCGCTGGCTGCAGGCCTACGAAGAAGGCATGGCCCCACCGGTGCGCCTGGCGGCCTGTGAGGTCTCCACCCTGGAGGTGATCCCCCTGGAGGTGCTGCGTGCCCACTCCGTCTAGGGAGGGGCGCCGTTGCGGGGCGGTCACCACGGGATCGCCGTTCCATCCCAGGCCCAGAAGCCGCCGCTGGCGGCAGGGCTGAGGCCCGCCAGCACATCCAGCAGATGGTCGGCGGAGCGGCGGGGGCTGAACAGCCGTTCCGGCGGCACCGAGGCGCGGAACGGGGCCGAGAGGGCGGTGGCCGTGGTGCCCGGGTGCAGCAGGCTCACGCATGCCTGGGGCAGGCGGCGCTGCCATTCCAGCGCCAGGGTGCGCAGCAGCTGGTTCTGGGCCGCCTTGGCGGCGCGGTAGGCGTACCAGCCGCCGAGGTGGTTGTCGCCGATGCTGCCCACCCGGGCCGAGAGGCTGGCGAAGTGCACCGGCTCGCGGCGGCTCAGGCAGGGCTCCACCGCCTGGGCCAGCAAGATCGGCCCGTAGGCGTTCACCGCGAAGCTGCGCTCCAGGCCGGCGCGGTTCACCTGGCTGAGGCGCTTCTCGGGCTGCAGGGCGCCGTCGTGGAGCAGCCCGGCGGTGTTGAGCACCAGCCGCAGCCGCGGCAGCAGGGAGGGCGCCCGGGCGGCAAAGCCCGCGAGGCTGGCGTCGTCGCCGAGGTCGAGCGGGAGCCAGGACGCCCCGCCCGGCAGCGGCCCTTCCGGGGACTGCCGCGAGGCCAGGTGCAGCGTCAGCCCCTGAGTCCGTCGGGCCAGGGCCTCCAGCAGGGCGCTGCCGATGCCGCCGCCGCCCACCACCAGCGCCTGGCCCCGCCAGTGCTCCAGGGGCTCGGGAGGGGGGGCTGGGGAGGGCTCCAAGGGCTGGGGTGATCCGGCATGGCGCATGATGGCGGGCCGGGTCCCGGCACCGCTTCCTTCCCCGCATGGCTCTGCGTGTCGTCGTTCTAGGCCGGGGGGCCTGGGGGAGCACCCTCTCCGGCCTCTGGAGCCGCTCCGGCCATGCCGTTCGCGGCTGGTCGCGGCGCGACGGTGGCGACGCGGCGGAGCTGCTGCCGGAGGCCGACCTCGTGGTGGCGGCGGTGTCGATGGCGGGCATCGAGTCCCTCGCCCGCTCTCTGGCCCCCCACTGGCCCAGCGGCCTGCCGTTGC
The DNA here is from genome assembly GCA_046081905.1 of Synechococcus sp. Lineage (GTDB taxonomy): Bacteria > Cyanobacteriota > Cyanobacteriia > PCC-6307 > Cyanobiaceae > CBW1002. The sequence goes on from JBJTWS010000348.1 coordinate 2,980, forward strand.
TGAGCTGCAGCAAGGGGCTCGATCCGGAGCGCCTCTGCACCGCCACCCAGCTCTGGCGCCAGTACCTCCCCACCGCGCCCCTGGCGGTGCTGAGCGGTCCCAACCTGGCCACCGAGCTGCAGCAGGGGCTGCCCGCCGCCAGCGTGCTCGCCGCCGGCGACGACGCCCTGGCCCGGCGCCTCCAGAGCGAGCTCAGCAACAACAACCTGCGGCTATACACCAATGCCGATCCGATCGGGGTGGAGGCCGCCGGTGCCCTCAAGAACGTGATGGCCCTGGCGGCGGGCGTCTGCGACGGCCTCGGGCTGGGGGCCAACGCCCGCGCCTCCCTGCTCTGCCGCGGCCTGGCGGAGCTGGGGGTGGTGGTGCGCGGCATGGGCGGGGATCCCACCACCACCTACGGCCTGGCCGGACTGGGGGATCTGCTGGCCACAGCCACCAGCGCCCTCAGCCGGAACTACCGCTGCGGCCTGCTGCTGGCCGAGGGATGCGGCGAGGCCGAGGCGATCGAGCGGGTCGGAGCCACGGTGGAGGGCTGCGCCACCGCCCGGGCGGTGCTGCAGCTGGCGGCGCGCCAGGGCTGGCACCTGCCCATCTGCGAGCAGGTGGTGGCGGTGCTGGCGGGAACCACCTCCCCCCAGGCCGCCGTGGCGGCGCTGATGGAGCGCCAGCTCAAGCCCGAGTAGTTCCCTCGCCCTCGCCATGGTTGCCGTTCCCCCGCTGGCCCCTGCGGCCCCCCTGCCGGCCCTGCTGATCGAGGCCTTCGCCGAGCGTCCCCTCGCCGGTAACGGCGCCGCCGTGGTGCTGCTGGATCGGCCCGCCTCGGACACCTGGCTGCAGGGGGTGGCCACCAGCCTGCGGCAGTCGGAAACGGCCTTCCTGCTGGCCGGTCCTGGCGGCGCCTGGGGGCTGCGCTGGTTCACCCCCACCTGTGAGGTGCCCCTCTGCGGCCACGCCACCCTGGCGGCGCTGCTGGCCCTGGGCCACTGGGGCCGCCTGGCACCGGGTCAGCCCACCGAGCTCTGGAGCCGCAGCGGCCCGCTACGGGTGCAGCTGGCCTCCGAGGGCCGGGGTTCCCTCGAGCTGCCCAGCGCCCCCCTGCAGCCCGCCTCCGCCGCCCCAGCGCTGCAGGCCCTGCTGGAGGCGCGCCTCGCCGTTCCCCTGGAGGGCTACTGGACCTCGGCGCTGGGCTACCACGTGGCCCTGGTGGCGCCGGAGGCCCCCCTGGAGCGGCTCACGGGCCTGGCGGCGGAGCTGCGGGGGGAGGAGCGGCAGGGGCTGGTGGTGATGCAGGCCGCTGGGGCCCAGGGCGCGGCCGAATCGGTGGGGGATCGGCCCGCCGACTACCGCCTCCGGTTCTTCGCGCCGGGGCTGGGCATCGAGGAGGATCCCGTCACCGGCTCGGCCCACGCCCTGGTGGCTCCCCACTGGATCGAGCGGCTCGGCCGCCCGGTGGTGGGCTGGCAGTGTTCCACCCGTCCAGGCGGCATGCTTTGCGCGGCGGCATCTTCAGGCATGATCCGCTTGACCGGTACGGGCCAACTGTTGTGGAACGGCAGCCTGCAAGCCCAGAGCGACGCGCTTGGGGCCTCCCGCTGGGCCGCCCTCTGGCCCGGGTCCTGAACGTTCCATGGCTGCCGCCTTTTTCCCGGCGCCTGCTGCTCACGGGGCCCCTGGCGGCGGCCGCCCTGGCGGTGGGTTTCGCGGCCCAGGCCCTGATGGCGGGCCAGCGCGGCGACGCCGGCGCCGATGAGCGGCTGCTGGCGGCCCTGGTGGCCAGCCCCCCGCCGCCTGCCGCCGGAGCCGCCGCTACCGCCAGCGGTGATCCAAGGCCCGAGGAGGACCTGCGCGGCCTGCAGGCCCGCCGCGCCAGCAGCGCCCCCAACCAGCGGCTCGATCTGGTGGAGCCCGAGGCGGGCAGCCCCGTGGCCCTCGAGATCCGGGTGGCCCTGCTCACCGCCTCCGGCCGCCCCAGCCTGGGGGCCACGACGGGCTGGCAGCTGCTCAGCCGCGATGGCCGTCTGCTCCAGAGCGGCCGTGCCGGCGAACCGGTGAATCCCTCGGCTGTGCCGGCCGGCCTCAGCGAGGCCTGGCTCCAGCCCAGCGGCGGCGGTGCGTTGCTGGTGGATGGGGCTGCCTATGCGGGCCGGCTGCGGCTGCTCTTCTCGGGCGACGGCATCCAGCTGGTGAACCACCTCCCCCTGGAGGACTACGTCGCCTCGGTGGTGGGCGCCGAGATGCCGAGCAGCTGGAACCTCGAGGCCCTGCGGGCTCAGGCGGTGGCGGCCCGCTCCTACGCCCTGGCCCACATGGCCCGCCCCGCCAACCGCCACTGGCACCTGGGCGACACCACCCGCTGGCAGGCCTACCGCGGCCTGTCCAGCCTCACCGGCCGCACCCGTGAGGCGGCCAGATCCACCGCCGGCCTGATCCTGAGCTACCAGGGAGGGATCGTGGAGAGCCTCTATGCGTCCACGGCCCAGATCAGCCTCGAGGCCCACGGGCACCTGGGGGCGAGCATGAGCCAGCACGGGGCCCAGGACCTGGCCCAGCAGGGCCTCCGCTACAACCAGATCCTCGGCCGCTACTACCAAGGCGCCTCCCTCGCCCGGCTGCGGGCCGGGGCGGGCTGAGCGGGGCCATGGGTGCCTCCCCCGGCGTGGAGCGGGTCGGCCTCTTCTGGCGGCGGGCGCGGGAGGTGTCCGAGATGGCCGAAGCCACTGGCGCGCTGGTGCCACTCCGCACCGAAACCCTCGAGCTTCCCGCCGCTGCGCCCTTTGTGCTGCGGCGCCTGCTCTCCCGCACCCCCAAGCACCTCAGGGCCGGCGGCCCCAAGCCGAACCCCTTCCTCCCCTGGGAGCCCCCGCTGCAGGTGGAGCTGCTGGGGGTGGGGCACGTGGTGCTGCTCAACAAGTTCCCGGTGCAGCGGGGCCACCTGCTGCTGATCAGCCGCGACTGGCAGCCCCAGGCGGGCTGGCTGGAGCCGGCCGACTGGCTCGCCGTGGCCCGCCTGGCGGCGGACACCGGCGGCCTGTGGTTCTTCAACAGTTGCGCCGAGGCAGGCGCCAGCCAGCCCCACCGCCACCTGCAGCTCCTGCCCCGCCGCCCCGGCGAACCCAGCTGTCCGCTGGCGCCCTGGCTGGAGCGCCAGTTGGCCGGCAGCGATCCCCCCTGGCCCTGGGCCTATGCGCTCAGTCGCCGCAGCGATCCCCTCGGCGGCAGCGACCTGCCTTCCCTGTACGAGCGCCATGGCCGTGCCCTCGGGCTGGGCAGCCCCGGCCAGGACCCCTGCCCCCGCCATCCCTACAACCTGCTCTTCGACGACCGCTGGTTCCTCACGGTGCGGCGGGTGGCGGAGCACTGCGCCGGCTTCAGCGTCAACGCCCTGGGCTTCGCCGGCTGCCTGCTCTGCGGCGAGCGCTCCCGGCTCGACTGGCTCGAGCGCGAGGGCCCCTGGCGGTTGCTGCAGCAGGTGGCGGCTCCACGGGAGACCGTCGCCTCGATTCCGTGCAATTCCGGTTGAAGGGCCCGCCGGGCTGGAGCTGAGTGGGAACAGGAGACCCCACCGGCGCTCTCCCCGGCCCTATGCCACCGAACCGATGCCTTCCACCGAGCTTCTCCCCGGCCGTCCGCAGTCCAGCGGCCTTGCCCGGCGGCCCAAGCAGATCCGCAATGCCCGGGTGCTGCGCTACCGCGCCCTGGTGCGCCCCCTGGCCCTCCACTATTCCCGCGTCTGCCGTGAGCCCCTGGAGGATCTGATTCAGGTGGGTCTGCTGGGATTGCTGCGGGCCGCGGAGCTCTACGACCCGGCGCGCCAGGTTCCCTTCGAAGCCTTCGCCCGCCCCCACGTGCGCGGAGCGATCCTTCACTACCTGCGCGATGCGGCGGGTTGCGTGCGCCTGCCCCGCCGCCAGGTGGAGCTGCTCGATCGGCTGCGGGTGCTGGGGCGGGAGATCGAAGCCCGGCAGGGGCGGATCCCAGGGGGGGAAGAGCTGCGCCGCGCCCTGGGGCTGTCGGTGGAGCAGTGGCACACCCTGCGGCAGGGGGAGCAGCTGCGGCGGGCCGGCTCCCTGGAGATGGCAGCCGAGGCGGAGGGTGAGGGCGCCAGCCTGCGGGAGCCGGAGCCCTCCGGGGCGGGGGAAACGGCGTGCCCGGTGGGGGTCACCGTGGAGAAGCTGCTGGAGGGGCTGGATCCCTCCCTGGCCCTGCTGGTGCGCCAGGTGGTGCTGGGGGGCTGGAGCTATCGCCGCGCCGCCCGCCAGCGGCAGGTGAGCCCGATGACGGCGCGGCGCTGGGTGCTGGGGGCCCTGGATCAGCTGCGGCGGCAGTGGGAGCCGCAGGCCTGGGGGGCGCTTCAGTCCTGAGCTTCGCTGGCCTGGTCGCGGCGCATCTGGCCCTCGAGGGTCTCGATGGCGGCGGTCAACGCCGCCAGTTGGCGCTCGATCCCGTCGCGCCAGAAGGTGAGCATGCGCAGCTTGCGCTCCTGGTACCGCCGGCGGCTGGCGCGTCCTTCCTCTTCGGAGGGGCAGCAGGGGAAGGGCGGAAACATGGGAAAATGTTTAAGGTCGGATCGGTTCTAGCCTGCGGGTCAGCACCTCCGAGACTTCCGCGAGACGTGCCGTTCCCAGCGATGGTTGAGATGCAGCGCTGGTACGGAGATACGGCGCTGCCGATCCCGCCGGGTCAGCCCCCTCGGATCCCCTGGCGGGCCAACGACCCCGCCGCCGCCGAGGCCGCGCCTGAGGCGCCCTCGTCAACCGGAAAGAAAATCCGCGATCGTTTGCCCTTGCCCGACACAAGACACAGCTTGAGATTGGTCGGTTCCCTGGGTTCTATGCGCTGGCGCTCCGCCCTCCCCACCCTGCCGGTGCTACTGCTGGGCTCTTCTGTGGTGCTCCAGGCCCCGGCGGCCTCGGCCTATGTGGCGCTGATGGCGGGCCAGCAGGCACGCCCCCTGAACGGCACCTTCAACAATGTGCCCGTGCTCCACTCCAACCAGCCGGAGGAGGTGGAGGGTCCCGGAATTCTGATCAGCACCGCCCCGGGGAGTGCCATTGCCGCCGAGACGGGTCAGCGGCTGCGCAATGCCGAGTTCACCTTCAACGGCGATTTCGGGTTGCACATCCACCACAAGTACTTTCCCCCCAACCGCCGCAGCATCTCCCCCCAGGACCGCCGCGCCGAGCTCACCCTGGCCACGATCCTGGTGAATCCGGGGCTTCGGCCGGTGCACATCCGCTTTGACCGGGGCGCCGTGCGCAACAGCTTCGAGGCGCCGTACCTGGTCAACCACCTCGTGGGGGTCCGTCCACTCGGTCCCCGCCCCTGGAATACCGGCCCCGGCGATGCCACGGCCGTGCAGATGCTGCGGGGTCGGCTCGACCGCCAGCTCACCGACGAGATCACCATCCCCCCCCGCAGCCGGGTGGTGCTCTTCCAGACCCCGCTTCCGGCCCTCGGGATCGGCAATGCCCTGCTGCGCGGCCACAGCGATGGTCCCTTCCAGGTGGCCGTGGTGGCGGCCAAGAACCCCACAAGCGATGCCGACATCCTCGCCGTGCTCGATCAGGGGCGTCTCGCGCCGGGCCGGGTCTATCTCGATCGCCTTGCCGACATCCAGAACCGCCGGGTCTTCTCCCGGGTGGGAGGGGTGGCGCTGGGCGACGCCTACCAGGCCTCCCTGCGCCACGACCTCGCCAGCCAGGGCCCCCTGCATGTGCCCCTCACCAGCACGGTTCGGCACCACTTCGGTACCCGCGAGGTGCAGGTGAACGCCCTGGCGAGCCGGATGATCGATTCCTCGCTCGACAACGTCGGCACCTACGGGGTGCGCTTCGACGTGGATCTGCAGCTCACGGGCAACGGCCCCTACGAGCTTGTCTTCAGCCACCCCTCCCCCACGGGTGGGAAGAACTTCACCGCCTTCCGCGGCTCTTTCCAGGTCACCACCCTCGATGGGCTGCAGGAGATGCACGTGGGCCTCCGCTCGGGGCAGAGCGTTTCCCTCACCACCCTCAACCTGCGCCCGGGGGTGCTCAATCCGGTGCGGGTGAGCCTGGTCTATCCGGCCGATGCCACCCCGGGGCACCTGCTCAGCGTGGTGCCGAGCAGCCAGCTGGCCCTGGTGCAGGAGCGGGAGCGCCAGCTGGAACTGGTCCGGGCCGCCGCCGCCCGGCCCAAGGCGCCGCCGCCGACGGTGCCTCCGGCCATGGCCGCCACGGGCAACGACCCCGAGGATCCGGCAGCTGCGCCTGCGGTGCGTCTCCCACCTGCGGGCGGTGCACCTCCGGCCCGGCCCTGGACGCCCCCGGTGGCGCCGCTGCCGCCGATCAACCATTCCGTGGGCGCGCCGCGGGCGGCGGCTGCCTCCGTGCAACCGGTTTCCCGCTCGTCCGCGGAAGCCAGGCTGATCCAGCGCAGCAGTGGCAGCACCCCGGTGGCTCCGGCGAAGATTCCGGCGGTGATACCGCCGGTGCGGGTGAGCCAGTCGTTGATCGAGCGGTACCAGGAAGCCGTGGAAGCCCAGCAGGAAGTGATGCGTTCCCTCCGGGGACGCTGAGGCTGGAGCGCAAGGGAGAGCCGGTGGGAGAGTCAACCAGCGGGGAACGGCGCAGGATCAGCCTGGAACTGCCCGTGGAGCTGGTGGAACAGATCGACGGGCTGCGCGGCGAATGGGGCCTGCGCAGCCGCGGCGACATCCTGGTACGCCTGCTGCAGGGGCTCTTCGAAGAGGAATCCGGAGATGGCGCTCTGGAGGGCAGTGGCGCGGAGGTGCTCCCAGAGCCTTCCGGCTCCGCCTCCGCCGGGGAGGAAGCCGGAGGCCATGCCTTCCCTGGCACCGCCGGACCGCCCCCGGCCGGCCTGGAGCTGCAGGAAGCCGGAGATCTGGAGCCCGGCGGCGATCAGGAATTGAGCACCGCCCTGGATGAGCGGGGTGCCCTGGTGCTGATCCGCCGCAGCGGCGCCGCGCTGGACACCCTGCCGGGCGCCGAAGCCGAACGCCCCCGCCGCGCTCCGGATGGAGGAGCCCCTTCCCCGGCGGCTTCCGGCGTGACGGGTGGTGGGGGGATCGATCTGCCGGGGTTCGTGCGGCGCCGCTCCGATCAGTTGCGCCGCAGCCTGCGGGTGCGGCCCGGATCGTTGCAGCCGGATGAATCGCTCCCCACGATTGCGGCCGAGACCCTCGAGGGCGCGTTGGCCACCGCCTCGCAGCACTGGCTGGATCTCTACGGCAGTGCGCCGAGTGAGATCGTGCTGGAAGCCGCCATGGTCTGGCTGGCCCAGGACATCTGGCCCCAGTCAGATCAGAGCGAGGGGCGGCCATTCACCTGGTCGCTGGCGAGCGAGCTGGTGCGGGGCTTCGCGCCGAGCTGGGGGGAGGCGGCGGCCAGCTTCGAGCGCGTGATGGTGATGGCCGGTCTGCTGGAAGACCCCTTCAGTGGCGCCACCCTCGACCTGCGGATCCCCACCCTGATCCGCCGTTTTGTGCATCGCTTCCGGCGCCGGCGCCCCGGCACCTCCTTCCTCACCCTGGAGCACACCATGAGTCTCCACGGCGCCCTGAAGTTGCTGCAGCTGCCCACGGCTCCCGGCCATCGCTTCACCCTGGCCCAGATCCGCGAGGCCTACCGCGAGATGGCCCTGAAGCACCATCCCGATTCCGGGGGCTCCGTGGATGCCATGCGTCGCCTGAATGAGGCCTACCACCTCCTCAAGGAGCTCTACCACTGATTTCCAGCGGCCCGGGATATCCCCGGCCGGCAGCTGAAGACCCAGGCATCCGGTCAACTGTAGAATTCGGCTCATCTGGGACTCTTTGCAAGACCTGGAGCGGGTCTCGTCTGAGACAGCTGAATAGGTCTCTGCACGATCCTTCCAGCCTGTGTGTTGGTGTGACCAGCCATGCGACTGGCACGCGCTGATGCCGGCCGATTGCCTTCTGGCCGCCAATCCCCAGGCCGCGCCTGACGGAAGCAAGAATCAGGAGCCCCATCGAATCTGCAGGCTGAGTCCAGAAGCGCGCCCCGCATGAGATCGGTGATGGGCCAGATCAGGGGCTCGGTGGAGGCAGTGCAACCGGCGGCACATGAGACAGGAACCGGTTGGAGCTGTGCGTACCCTGCGCGACCTGGCTGTGGAGGCGAGCAACGCCATTCTGGGGATCGTTCTTGTGGTGCTGCTGCTGCAAGGGCAGGAACTCTCTGGGGCGAGCGATCTTTGTCCCGCAGCGAGTTTGGTGGTGTTGCTCACCCTCCGTTCGATCGCCATCGGCTGGGCCCGCCTCCATTCCCCATCGGCACGAATGCCGACCAGCGGCGCAGCAAGCACGCCGGCCTGGATGTGATCCTCGACGCCATCCCCACCCTGGCATCGGAAGCCCTGCTTCGCATCGCCCAGTGCGCCCTTGCTGAAGGCCTCGCCCTGGAGGCCGCCTGTCCTCTGGCTCCACGTCGTGTTCCTGGCGGCCGGGCGGACCCTGGGATGGTGGGCCCTGGGGAAGTTGCTGCGCCAGCCGCGGGAGATGCGCCTCGGCAGAGGATCGGGCCCCCTGGGGGCAACGAAGCGAGTCTTCCGCTCCCGTGCGGTTGGGTCCGTTGCCGTGCCGCGTCTCCACCCGTTGCGGCTGTCCAGGGTGGCTCCGCCACCTTGTCCAGTTCATAGATCAGGCACCAGAAACACTGTATTGGCCTTGATTTCGGGTGCTGCGTACCTGCTGTAGACACAGGTACGCAGAGGTCTGCCCCGCTTGGGTGGTGCTGTGTTCCATCCCGGATCCACGCGCAGGCCCCTGGCGCCGACAAGGGTGGGAAAGAGGATGCGAGGCCGATCCAGAATCGACGGTTTTGCGCGGATTGGAGGAAGCTCCAGGCCCTCTCCATCCCTGCGAGGAGTCAGTACGGCTATCTCGGATGGGACTCTTTAATGGTCTGACATCCTGTCTTGGATGAGACGACTGATTCACGGCTTTCCCCTTGGTGTTGGAGGTCATCCTTTCGCTCGGGATGAGCCCCTCTCTGGAAGTGGCTGCAATCCCCCAGGCTGGGCGGGGCCCCGATCCATCCTTTGGGTTTCGGCTTCCTTCCGCCGGGTGTTCCCGGTTTCCGGTTCGGAGGTCTGCCTGGGTGCAGGCCTACGCCAGAAATGGAGCCGGCAGGTCAGGAGTCCGTCCTGTCGGGCTGAATCCAGGAGGCTGCCGATAGGAAAGCATGGGTGCCCATCGGAGCCGAACTGAGCACCGCGGCCGGCGTTGCTCCGGCCGCTGATCAAGCTCATGCGAAAAAATACTTAGGCAGATAGCCTGAGCCACCGATGGGAATCTGCCGCTCTGCGAATACCATTGCTAGAGGCTTACATAGGCATCGTTGCAGTGTATGCAAATCTTGCATAGTGATACCAATCCAGCCATGAAGCCCTTTCCGGCTGATGGAGGTCTGGTTGCGTTGCAGAGGTCCTGGGGATGCTGTTCCCCGAACCTGCGATCACTTCATCATGGCGGTAACCAACGTTGTACCGATGGCTCACTCCGTCGGCTCCTCCAAAGGGATGATGATTGCTGTGGGCGTGGCATCTTCGGCGGTCACAGCACTGCTCTGCCTGGCAACACTGCCTGTCTTGAATGATGCTGAGCCGCAGAGGAGTGCCGGAGTGGGTCGTTCCACCGCACCGGTATCCCTTCTGTCTGCAGACGGCAGCGGCCAATCCGCTGGCATCACCTCGCATCCGCGTTCCTCGGCGCCGTTACAACTCGCTGGCTCAGCGTCATCCGCTTCCGTTCCGATGGGTCCGCGGGGCAGGGGCGGCATCGTTGCCCACTGAGCTCCGGTGGGGGCAACGCCCGCATCCTTGCGGGTGCTTCACGCTCTGCCTGAGCCCTCGCGGAGCGTGAACCCCCTGGCTGTGGGCTGGTCGCCTCCCTGAGGCAAGGGCAAAGCCGCCGAGGCAGAGAATGGGATTTACACCGGCGCGGGATTTGGATAGTTTTGCTGCAGAGCCACATGCACTGCATCTGTGCTGTCATCGCGATGGAGCGGATCCTTTGGATCGAAGGATGGAGTGAGTCTCTATGGTTGATGGAGAGAGTCTCGAGTCTCTCGACTTCATGCTATGGATGGCGGGGTCCCAACGGGCCGCTGCGCTCACGCACACCAATCAGAGCACGGTCATTTGCCGATCAAGAATCGTCTCGTCCGTGTTCGGCACAAGGATTGAGCGCACTCCTCTGGGCTGGTACGACCGCGGCAACACCGACCTGCTGAAGATGGAGCGGGCTCTCCATCAGCAATCCCGCTTCCTGGGCCGGAAACCATTGCGCCTTCACATACCCTTCTGGTCGCAAGAGGTGTTGAGCGGCAACCTTCCGATTGGATGGAACTCTAACCCTATTGATCCCTGTCATCCCTGTGAGAATGTCCTGGATCTGTTGCGCGGCAAGGTTGTCGATGCCTGCATCCTGACGCCGACACAGCTCGATGAATCATCGCAGGATCTGTTCTGCATTGAGCTGTATCAAAGCCTTGTCGATCTGATTATCTTCTCTCCGGGATCTCCTCAAGAACCGTCCTCCTTGGGCGGCGGACTTGATGACCTGCTCAGTGACGGTCATTCCCTTGCGTTGAAAATTGTTGAATTCCTGCCACGATCCTGCCGGCAGGCTTCCCGTTTCTGGTTTCAGAAGATGCCCAACGGTGTGGATCCGGAGGTTCCCTTCTCCGCGGATCGCCCCCGCTCGGTGGTGGAGGTTGCCTTTCTCACCCCCGAAATGCGTCGCGCCGTCGCGTCTCCATTCCTCGTGGACTCCTCGCAGGTCCGTGCCTACAGGGAGACCCTGGTGATCCTCAGGGAGAATGCCCATGAGCCCCGGTTCCTCGAACTGTTCGAGGCCGTTCAGCCTGCCTTTGCGCACGCAGCCGGGCTGGAGGAACCGTCGTGGCACCGATTGTCTTGGCCGGGGCGGCGCTGAACTGGTGCACCCGGAGCCGGTGGGCCCTCTCCTGCCGGGAGGCGACGCCGAACCCCTCGGCTTCAATCACACGGGTCCTGAGCAAGACGCGTTCTGCGTCTCTTGATGAGTCTCGTCTGATTGCGGAGATCCTGGCCGGTTTCTGCCCTGTTGCCCGTTGTGTGTCGGGGCTCCGCTGCAGCCAGCTCCGCTGCAGCCAGTGCCGCTGGAGAGGCTTCAGCCCCGTGGTACTCGCAGGCGATCACGCTGCTTGCGGTAGAGCGGCGCGTGGACCTGCCGTGGATCCAGAGGGGGCCTTGCGAGCCATGAAAAAAGCCGTGACCCAGGTCACGGCTCCGGAGCACCCACGGCGGTTCCGTGGCTCAGGTGGTGGTTTGCATGCCCTGGATCAGGAAGTCGAAGTAGGGGGCTGCCATCGAGGCCTGATCCGTGGAGAGCAGATCCAGCGAGGCGTCCTTGAGGGTGCGCATCGCCTCCACCATGCCCGGCATCGGCACCCCGAGGCTGTTGTACATCTCACGGGCACCGATCAGACCGATCTGCTGGATCAGCTCGGTGCTGCCGGCCAGGACGCCGTAGGTCACCAGCCGCAGGTACCAGCTGTAGTC
>JBJTWS010000349.1:0-2895 GCA_046081905.1 Synechococcus sp.
GGAGCGTTGGTTTGGGATCATCACCCAGCGGGCCATTCGGCGCGGCAGCTTCTCCAGCGTCAAGGAGCTGATCGCCAGGATTGAGCAGTTCGTGGCTGCCTACAACAAGACCAAGGCACCGTTCAACTGGACCGCCACGGCCGACTCAATCCTGGAGAAGCTCCAGCGACTTTGTTCGCAAATCTCCGGGACGGCACACTAGGATCCGCCCATGCCCAGCACCGGCCCCAGCGCAACCTTCCCCGGGGCCGACTCGCTGGAGACCCCCGCCCTCGATCTGGCGGAACTGTTTCCCTTCCCGCTCGATCCCTTCCAGCTGGAGGCGATCGATGCGCTCAACCAGGGCCACTCGGTGGTGGTGAGTGCTCCCACCGGCTCCGGCAAGACGCTGGTGGGCGAGTACGCCATCCACCGGGCCCTGGCCCATGGCCGCAAGGTGTTCTACACAACGCCGCTGAAGGCCCTCTCCAACCAGAAGCTGCGGGATTTCCGCCACCAGTTCGGCGCCGAGCGGGTGGGGCTGCTCACCGGCGATCTGAGCCTGAACCGCGAGGCGCAGATCGTGGTGATGACCACCGAGATCTTCCGCAACATGCTCTACGCGGAGATCGACCACCCAGACGACGACCCGCTCGAGGGGGTGGAGGCGGTGGTGCTGGATGAGTGCCACTACATGAACGATTCCCAGCGGGGCACCGTGTGGGAGGAATCGATCATCCACTGCCCCTCGCTGATCCAGCTGGTGGCCCTCTCGGCCACGGTAGCCAATGCCGGCCAGCTCACCGACTGGATCGAGAAGGTGCACGGCCCCACCCGGCTGGTGCTCAGCGACTACCGGCCGGTGCCGCTGCAGTTCAGCTTCTGCAGCGCCAAGGGGCTCCATCCCCTCCTGAACGAGGAGGGCACGGGCCTCCATCCGAACTGCAAGGTGTGGCGGCCCCCCAAGACCACCCGCCGCAAGGGCCCCAAGCCGCCGCGGCCGCCCCAGCCGGAGGCACCTCCGCTGGGCTTCGTGGTGGCCCAGATGGCCGAGCGCGAGATGCTGCCGGCGATCTACTTCATCTTCAGCCGACGCGGCTGCGACAAGGGCGTGCGCGACCTGGGCAAGGTCTGCCTGGTGTCGCCGGAGCAGCAGGCCCGCATCGCTGCGCGGCTAGAGGTCTTCCGCGCCGCCACCCCCGAGGCGGTGCGGGAGGGGCACGACGAGCCTTTGCTGCGGGGCATCGCCTCCCACCATGCCGGCGTGCTGCCGGCCTGGAAGGAGCTGATCGAGGAGCTGTTTCAGCAGGGGCTGATCCAGGTGGTGTTCGCCACCGAAACCCTGGCGGCGGGCATCAACATGCCGGCCCGCAGCACCGTGATCTCCGCCCTGAGCAAGCGCACCGAGCGGGGCCACCGGCCGCTGATGGGCAGCGAGTTCCTGCAGATGGCCGGGAGAGCCGGGCGCCGTGGCCTCGATGTGCAGGGCTATGTGGTGACGGTGCAGAGCCGCTTCGAGGGGGTGCGCGAAGCCGGCCAGCTGGCCACCAGCCCCGCCGATCCGCTGGTGAGTCAGTTCACCCCCAGTTACGGCATGGTGCTCAACCTGCTGCAGCGCTACGACCTGGCCAAGGCCCAGGAGCTGGTGGAGCGCAGCTTCGGGCGCTACCTGGCCACCCTCGATCTGGCGGACGATGAGGCCCGCATCGCCGAACTGGCGGCCCAGCTCGCCTCCCTGGAGGCCGGCAGCGGCGATGTGCCCTGGGACGACTTCGAGGACTACGAGAAGCAGCGCGGCCGCGTGCGGGAGGAGAAGCGGCTGCTGCGGATCCTGCAGCACCAGGCGGAGGAGACCCTCGCCCACGAGCTCACCCTGGCGCTGCAGTTCTCCAGCGAGGGCACCCTGGTGAGCCTCAAGGCGCCGCAGCTGCGCGGCCGGGTCACGCCGGCGGTGATCGTGAAGAAGGTGCCGGGGCCGGGCCAGTTCCCGCTGCTGCTCTGCCTCACCGATGAGAACCAGTGGCTGCTGCTGCCCTGCAGCGCCGTGGTGAGCCTCCACGCCGAACTCAGCTGCCTGCAGGTGGGCCAGCTGCAGTCGCCGGAGCTGCAGCACCCCGGCGAGCTGCGCCACGGCGATCAGGCCAGCGGCGGCCTGGCCCTGGCGGTGGCCTCCATGGTGCGCCGCTACGACATGGTCACCCCGCAATACGACCTGGCCGGCGAGGTGCGGGAGCAGGCGCGGCTGGTGCAGGAGCTGGAGCAGGAGCTGGAGGCCCATCCGGCCCACCGCTGGGGCGACCGCAAGCGGCTCAAGAAGCACCACCACCGCATGGAAGAGCTGGCGGCCGAGATCGAGGAGCGCCAGCGGCTGCTGCACCACCGCGCCAACCGTCACTGGGAAACCTTCCTCGCCCTGATCGACATCCTGCGCTTCTTCGGGGCGCTCGACGGCCCTGAAGGCCTTACGCCCACCGAGGTGGGGCGCACCGTGGCGGCCCTGCGGGGCGACAACGAACTCTGGCTGGGGCTGGCGCTGATGAGCGGCCACCTCGATGCCCTGGAGCCGGCGGAACTGGCGGCGGTGCTGGAGGCGATCTCCACCGAGGTGAACCGCCCAGATCTCTGGTGCGCCTTCCCGCCGCCGCCGGCGGTGGAGGAGGCCCTGCACGACCTGCGGGGTCTGCGGCGGGAGCTGCAGCGGCAGCAGGAGCGGGCCTCGGTGGTGGTGCCGGTGTGGTGGGAGCCGGAACTCACCGGCCTGGTGCACGCCGGGGCCAGCGGGGCACCCTGGGGGGAGGTGATCGCCGCCACCTCCCTCGACGAGGGCGATGTGGTGCGCATCCTGCGCCGCACCGTGGATCTGCTCGCCCAAATATCCTCCAATCTAGCTTGAATATCACTGCTGCTTTTTTACTA
>JBJTWS010000350.1:0-2882 GCA_046081905.1 Synechococcus sp.
CGTCCTCCAGGGCCTCCAGGGCCCAGGGCAGGTCGCGGGCGAAGCCGTGCTGAGGCATCGCGAACATGCCCTGCGGCAGGTGCAGCCGGCCATCGGGCAGGTTGCCGCAAACCGGAAACAGCACCGGGATCCCACCGCGCATACTCAGGGCCGGATCGGCGAAGCGCTCGGCGTCGAAGTAGAGGCGCTCCACCCCACCGCAACACCAGCCGGTGACCAGACCGCCGCGCTCCGGCACGACCAGAAGCCGATCGCCCCATGGAGCGGTGAATTCCCAGTGGGGGTAGGGAACCGCGCGCTGGATCAGGGTCATGGGCGGGAGCAATCGGAGCGGTGTGGCCAGCCTCAGACCAGGCCGGCGAGCCACTCCACCATGGCCCGGTTCACCTGATCGGGCACCTCATCGTGGGGGCAGTGGCCAGCCTCCAGCACCACCTCCGTGGTGCGGGCCGGGGCATGGCGCTGGAAGGCACCGCGACGACCGGCAGCGTTGATCCAGGGATCGCGGATGCCCCAGAGCAGAAGCAGCGGCGCCTGCAGCTGGGAGAACAGCTCATCGAGGGGCTGGCCGCGGGGGATGTCGAACACGGTGCGGAACACCCCGAAGGCTCCGGGGTCGCGCGAGGGCCTCAGGATCGACTGCACCAGTTCCTCATCGACGTTGGTGCGGTCGATGTACACCTGGTTGAGGGTGCGGCGCACGGTGGCAGGCCGGCGCAGGTTTTCGAACAGCAGCCGCTGCAGCAACGGGCTCTTGAGCAAGGCGCTGCCGATCGTGCGCCGGGTGATGGCGCCCCAGCCCTGGGGCTCCCCCTGTTCATCGGAGAAGGGCCCGGCGGCATTCAGCAGCACCACCCCCGCCGCCAGGTCGCCGAGAGCCGCACCGGCCGCCAGGGCGGCGTAGCCCCCGAGCGAATTGCCCACCAGCACCGTGGGCCGGCCGATGCGCTCGCGCACATAGGCCACCAGCTGATCGCGCCAGAGGGCACCGCCGTAGCTGGGACCGGCCGGTTTGGCGCTGCGCCCGAAGCCGAGCAGATCGAGGGCATGCACCTCGTGGGTCTGGGCCAGCTCCGGGATGTTGAAGCGCCAGTGATCGGTGGAGGCGCCGAAACCGTGCACGAGCAGGATCGCCGGCCCATCAGCCGCAGCAGCGCTGCCCTCGGGGCCACACCGCAGGCTGTGGATCGGGTGGCCCAGGAACGTCCAGCCCGGCTGCTGCTCCGGAGCACGCAACCCGGCATCCGTGCCGGCCATCAGGGAAGTCACCGGCGGAAGAGCGCTGGGAGGGCCGATGCTAGGGAGATCCCAACGCCTGCAGCCCAGTCGCTGCCAGCCCCTTGCCCGACTGGATCCCCGAGAGCTGGACGCTGCTGCTGCCGGGATCGGCGCTGTGGGCCCTGGCCCTGTACATCCCCCTGAGCGTGCCGCTCAGCCGCCTGGAGGATGCCCTGGCCGCCGGTCAGCTGGCCGAGGATCTGCAGCAGACCCTGCTGATCAGCGCCAGCCTGCTGCTGGCTCTCGGGGTCGGCGTGGTGGTCAACCTCGGGCTCGGCTGGGCGCTCGGCCCCGGCTGGGGCACCAGCCTGGGGCTGATGGCCGCCCTCTACGGCCTGTTCTGGGGGCTGGCCGCCAACCGCGACAACTGAGGGCGGCTGAGCCCGCTGATGGCGTGCTCCGGCCTTCAACCCCGCCAGTCCAGCCAGGGCAGGCGGGGCACGATCGCCGGCACCGCGGCCCGGTAGGCGCCGTAATCGGGATGCACCACCAGCAGCTGGCGCTCCTCACGGCGCGCCTTCCCGCCGAGCACGGCGCACAGGGCCAGCAGCAAGGCCAGATGCAGCAGGCTGCCGAGGGCCAGCGTGACCCCCAGCGAGCACAGCAGCACCGCCTGGTACAGCGGGTGGCGGCAGCGGCCGTAGGCACCCGTGGTCACCAGGGCAGCCCCCGGCTTGGGATCGGGCAGCGGCGTGAGGCTGGCGCCGAGCCGCCAGAAGGCCTGGGCCGCCAGGGAGAGGCCCAGCAGGAAGAGCAGCGCCCCTGTGGCCGCGATCGGCAGGGGCCAGGCGTAGCCCCAGGCGCCCGGCGGCGGCCAGGCTGGGAGCAGGTGCGCGGCGATCAGCGCCAGCTGGCCCAGCAGCCACCACTCCCCATGCCGGTTATCGAGCCAGCCGCCCCAGCTGAAGCCCCAGCCGGCCAGGGGCCCGGCGCGGCCGACGGGATCAGGTGGGGATTTCGGCGAGGGGGTCGAGGTCGGGTCCATCGCTGTTGCCACCGAGCACCAGTCTGAGCAGCACCGGCGCCAGGAAGGTGGTGCCGATCACCATCAGCAGGATCGCCGCCTCCAGGGCAGGCGTCAGCAGGTGGGCCTGGGTTCCGAGACCCAGGAAGATCAGACACACCTCGCCGCGCGGCATCATCCCCAGCCCCACCACCAGGCGGTCGGTGGGCTGCTGCGAGAGGAAGCTCCAGCCGGCGGCCACCTTGCCCGCCACCGACACCAGCAGCAGGAAACCTGCCACCACCATGCCGGGACGGTTGGCGGGATCCAGAGGATTGAGCACCGACAGGTCCATGCCGGTGCCGATCAGCACGAAGAAGATCGTGGCGAACAGCGCCACAACCGGCTTCACCGCTGCCTCGATCGCATGGCTGTGGGTGGACTTGCTGAGGATCAGGCCGGCGGCGAAGGCGCCCAGGGCCGCCTCCAGGCCGATGGCCGTGGCGGCGAAACAGCACAGGGTGAGCACCACGAACGAGGCCACGGCCACATCACCGGGGGCCCGCAGCCGATCGATCACCCAGTCGAAGCCGGGAGCGGCCGTCCGGCTCAGGCCGATGGCCGCCAGCACGAACACAACGGCCGCCACCACCAGCTTCAG
>JBJTWS010000351.1:0-7004 GCA_046081905.1 Synechococcus sp.
CTGAACCGGATGCAGATCCGTCCCGAATTCGGCCTCCGGCATCGATCTCCGCAGCGCGCCCGCCATGGAGGTCGCTCCTGCATCCCCGAGGGGCTCACGATCGAGCTTGCGGAAACGTGGGTAGGCCCCCAGACAATCTCCCCCATCCTCCAGAAACCGGAGGCACCAGCTCCAGTCCTCGCGGCTCAGATTGCGGTAGCTCCAGCAACTCCGCACGGTGCGCCACTCCTGCTCCGGCTCGAACCCCGGCCCACAGGCGAGGCTGGTGAGGTGCTGCAGCAGCACATCCAGTGGCGCCTTGGGGGGGGTGCGGTGCTCCACCAGGCCCGCGGCCAGCCCTCGCCGCATGGCGCTCACCTCCAGCAGCTCCAGGGCGTTGGTGGGAAGGAAGAGCACCTCGCTGGTGCCACCCGGCCGATGGGCTGAGCGGCCGGAGCGCTGCAGCAACCGCGCCAGGTTCTTGGCGCTGCCGATCTGCACCACCCGCTCCACCGGCTGGAAGTCGACCCCCAGATCGAGCGAGCTGGTGCACACCACCCAGCGGATGCTGCCCTGCTTCACGCCCGCCTCGATCGCCTCCCGCTCGGCCCGGTCGATGGCGCTGTGGTGCAGGGCCAGGGCCCCCTCCATCTCCGGGGCCGCGTAGCGGAGGCACTGGTGCCAGCGCTCCGCCTGGTTGCGGGTGTTGGTGAACAGCAGGGTGCTCACCTCCGGCTGCAGCTCCTCCACCAGCGCCTCGTGCAGGTGCAGACCCAGGTGGCCCGCCCAGGGGAAGCCGTCGATCCGCTCCGGCAGCAGGCTGCGGATCTCGGTGCGCCGCCGCAGCTTGGCCGTGAGGATCTCTGGCTCGGCTCCGCTGCCCACCGCCGCCCGGGCGGCCTCCTCGAGGTTGCCGAGGGTGGCGCTGATCGCCCAGGTGCGCAGCTGCGGCCGCCGCCGCCGCAGCCAGGCCAGGGCCAGCTCGCACTGGCTGCCCCGCTTGCTGCCCAGCAGCTCGTGCCACTCATCCAGCACCACCGCCTCCAGCCGCTCGAAGAGGGTGGCGGCGGCGCTGCCCGCCAGCAGCAGGGAGAGGGATTCCGGGGTGGTGATCAGGATCTGGGGGGGGTGGCGCAGCTGGCGGCTGCGTTCGGAGCTGGTGGTGTCGCCGTTGCGGATGCCCACCCGCACGGGCCAGCCCATGGCCTCGATCGGGGCGCGGATCGCCAGGGCCAGGTCACGGCTGAGGGCCCGCAGGGGGGTGAGGTAGAGCAGCCGCAGGCCCTCGGGCGGCTGCGGCTCGGCGAGCATCTCCGCCACGGGGCCCATCAGGGCGGCGTAGGTCTTGCCGGAGCCGGTGGGCACCTGCAGCAGGCCGCTGCGGCCCTGCAGGTAGGCGCTCCAGCAGCGCCGCTGGAAGGGCAGGGGACGCCAGCCCTGCTGGGTGAACCAGGCCTCCACCGGCGCCAGCCGGGCACTGGCCGATCTCATGGCTGTGCCGCCGCCGTGGCCTCGGGCGGCAGCAGCCGGCGGGCGCCCGCGAGCGTATCGGCTTCTCCGGCGGGCTTGTCGCGCCGCCAGCGGGCGATGCGGGGGAAGCGCACCGCCAGGCCGCTGCGGTGCCGCCGTGAGGCCTGCACCCCCTCGAAGGCCAGCTCGAACACCTGCTCCGGCGGCACCGAGCGCACCGGCCCGAAGCGCTCGATCGTGTGGGCGCGGATCCAGCGGTCGAGCTCCTGGATCTCGCGGTCGTCGAGGCCGGAGTAGGCCTTGGCGAAGGGAACCAGGGCCGGCGGCACCTCGCCCCCCGGGGCGGGATCCCAGAGGCCGAAGGTGTAGTCGGTATGGAGGTTGGCGCGGCGGCCGCGGCCGGCCTGGGCGTAGAGCAGCACCGCATCGAGGCGGAAGGGCTCGAGCTTGTGTTTCCACCAGGGCCCGCGCTTGCGCCCCACCGGGTAGGACGCCTCGGCCTGCTTGAGCATCAGCCCCTCTGCGCCGGCCTGGCGGGCCGAGGCCCGCAGCGCCTCCAGGGCGTTCCAGTGGGCCAGGGGCAGGGGCTCGGAGAGGCGCAGGAGCCTGGCTGCGGGGGACTGCGCCGCGGCCGCGTGCCTGCGGCTGAGGGCCTCCAGGGCGGCGCGGCGCTGGCGCAGGGGTTCGGGGCGCCGGTCGCGGTGCCCCTCCTCCAGCAGGTCGTAGGCCACGAAGGCGGCGGGGCACTCCCGCAGGAGCGCGGCGCCCGGGGCGCGGCGGCCCAGGCGGCGTTGCAGGGCGGCGAAGGGGGCGGGGGCGGCGGCCCCGGGGGGCCACACGATCACCTCGCCGTCGAGCACGGTGCCCTCCGGCAGGGACGTGGCCAGGGCGATCAGTTCGGGGAAGGCGTCGTTCAGCAGTTCCTCGCCGCGGCTCCAGAGGAAGCCGCTGCCCTGGCGGTGGATCAGCTGGCCGCGCACCCCATCCCACTTCCACTCCACCTGCCACTCCTGGGGTGTGCCCGGCAGGGGGCCGTCCAGGGGGCTGGCCAGGGCGAAGGGGTAGGGGCGACTGGCTCCGGCGGCTCCGGCCTCCGCCGGTGCCAGGAGGGCCTCCCAGGCCTCAGCGCTCGGCTGGAAGCCGCCCATCAGCCGGTGGGCCAGCAGGGGCGTTTCCAGCTCCGCCAGCTGGGCCAGGGCCCGCAGCAGCAGCCCCTGGGCCACCCCCACCCGGAAGCCGCCGGTGAGCAGCTTGTTCACCACCAGCAGCTCGGCGGGGGTGAGCTGGGTCCAGAGGGCCCGCACCGCCTCGGCCTGCTCCTCGCCCTCGAGGGCCGCCAGCTCCGGCAGGCGCTGCTCCATCCAGTGGTGGAGGGGCTCGCCGGCGGCGGCGCTGACAGCGCCGGCCTGCGGGTTCTGGGCGGGCGGCGTCCAGAGCAGGGCGATGGTCTCGGCGGAGTCGCCCACCTGGCTGTGGCAGTCGTCGAACAGCCAGTCCGGCAGGCCGGTGGCCTCCAGGCAGATCTGGCGCAGGCGGCGGCCGGTGATCCAGCGGCGCCGCTGCTTGCCAAACAGGGCATGCAGGGCCCAGGCCGCATCGGCGGGCGGCTCGGCGGCGAAGTGGCGCACCAGGGCCTCCACCCGGGCGTGGGTGCCCTCGGATCGATCCAGCTCCTCGAACAGCGCCACGAAGCGCCTCATCCCGCGGCAACGGCCGTGCGGCCCCATCCTGCTGGCGGTACCCCGGCGCTGCGAGCCGGCAGCCCCGCGGGCAGGCATCCTGTAGCCATGGGCGCCGTGCTGCTGCTGCTGCTGCTCCTGGCGCTGCTGCCCCTGGCGGGGCGGTGGCTGCTGCGCCGCCGCGCCCTGCCGGGGCGGGAGGCCCTGATCGCCCAGGTTCTGGAGGCGATCAGCGGACCCGCGCGGGTGGGCGATGCCCTCTGGCGCCAGGGCCTGGTGGAGCGGCTGGTGATGGATCCGCGCACGCCGCGATCAGTGCTGGAGGCCTGCCAGCTCTGCCGCAGCGCCGATCGGGTGGAGCTGCTGCTGCGGCGCGCCCGCAGCAGCACCGAGGCCCTGGCGATGGCACAGCGGATCAGCCGCGCCACCCGTGTGGTGCTCGACTACGCCACCGCCCATGGCCTCGCCGAGAACCTCGAAGAGGGGGGGGAGTAGCGGGCGGGGCTAACGGGAACGCGGCGGTCAGCCCTTGGTGTTGGGCACGAACAGCTGCGAGAGGAAGATCAGGATTCCAGCGCCGGCCAGGGCCGGCAGGATCACGGGCAGGCCCTTCGGGGCAGTGGCCGAGGCGAAAACCAGCAGGTCCATGACCGGTGCCGTGCATTAGGAACAGGCAGGGTTCAGCACTCCTCCACGGGTTGGGCACGGCTCCGCAAGCTCTCTCCATCTGCCACTGCTGCGGCCTCGCCCCCGGCTGCCGCTTCCGGATCCTCGCTGCGCTCCGCCGCGAAGGCCCCCTGCAGGGGCTCGGCCTGCAGACCCTCCACCTCCCGCAGGTAGCGGGCCAGGCCGTCGGCGTTGCCGTGGGTCACGTACACCTGCCGCGCGCCGCTCTGGCGCACGGTGGTGAGCAGGCCGTTCCAGTCGGCGTGGTCGCTGAGCACGAAGCCCTGGGGGAAGCCGCGGCGGCGGCGGGCGCCGCGCACCGCCATCCAGCCGCTCACGAAAGCGGTCTGCCCGTGGCGGAAACGGCGCATCCAGCTCGAGCGGTGGGCGGCCGGCGGTGCCAGCACCAGCCGCCCCGCCCCGGACTCCGAGCGCGGCAGGGCGCTGGCGGGCAGCACGGGCGGCAGCACCACCCCCGCCTGGCGGTAGGGCTCGATCAGGGCGGCCACGGCCCCGTGCAGCAGGATCTCGTTGCCGGCGCCGCCGGGCTGGCCCGGCTGTCCCACCCCGAGCCGCGCCAGTTCCGCCAGCACCCGCTGGGCCTTGCCGAAGGCATAGCAGAACAGCACCGAGGGCCGCTCCGGGGCGGTCTGCCACCAGCGCAGGATCTCCGCGGCCACGGCGGCGCCGCTGCGCCAGCGGTAGATCGGCAGCGCGAAGGTGGCCTCGGTGATGAACACATCGGCCGCCACCGGCTCGAAGGGCGTGCAGCTCGGGTCGGGGCAGCGCTTGTAGTCGCCGCTCACCAGCCAGCGCTCACCGCCCGCCTCCAGGCGGATCTGGGCGGAGCCGAGCACATGGCCGGCCGCGTGGAACGACACCCGGGCGCCGCCGAGCCGGTACTCCTGGCCGGTGTCCACCGCCACCAGATCTATACCGGCCCCGAGGCGGCGCTGCAGCACCTCGGCGCCGCTGGCCACGGCCCAGTAGCGGCCGCAGCCCGGGCGGGCGTGGTCGGCGTGGGCGTGGGTGATCAGGGCACGGGGCACGGGCCGCCAGGGATCGATCCAGGCTTCGGCGGCGGGGCAGTAGAGCCCCTCGGGGGTGAGCTGCAGCAGGCCGTCAGGCGGCAGGGGCATGGCGGCGCTGCGGATCAGGGCTCATCCCAGAGCGACTGGAGCGTCCACGGGCCGCCCTCGAGCAGCCAGAACGATCCATCCACCAGCCGCAGGTGCTGATCCAGGCCGGCGATCCGCTCGAGATCACCTGGGGTGAGTTCGAGCTCCGCTGCCGCCAGGTTCTGCCGCAGCCGGGCCGGATTCACCGACTTGGGAATGGTGGAAACGCCGCCCTGCAGTTGCCAGGCGATCAGCACCTGGGCGGGGCTGCAGCCGTGCTCCGCCGCGATCGCATGGATCACCGGGTTCTCCAGCAGCACCGGTTCCCCGGCCCGCTTGAGCCCGGCCGGCCGGTCGCTGGAGCCGAGCGGCGAGTAGGCGGTGAGGTGGATGCCTTCGGCGGCGCAGGCGGCCACCAGGGCCGGCTGCTGCAGCAGGGGGTGCCGTTCCACCTGGTTCACCTCGGGGCGGATCCGGCCGTGGTTCAGCAGCTCGTGCAGCTTGTGGCTGGAGAAATTGCTCACGCCGATGTGGCGCGTGAGCCCGGCTTCCAGGGCCGCTTCCATCCCCTCCCAGGTAGAGGTGAGTGGCACCGCCTCCGGGGGCAGCAGGTCGCTGCCGCTGTTGGGGAAGGCCACGCCGGGTTGGATCGGCACCGGCCAGTGGATCAGGTAGAGATCCAGCCACTCCAGCTGCAGATCGGCGAGGCTGCGGCGCAGCGCCGGCTCTACGTTCTCGCGGCCGTGGGCGTTGCACCAGAGCTTGGAGGTGATCCAGAGCTCCTCGCGGCGCACCTCGCCGGCCACGATGGCGCCGCGGATCGCCTCGCCCACCTCCGGCTCGTTGGCGTAGACGCTGGCGCAGTCGATGTGGCGGTAGCCCAGCCGGATCGCTTCCCGCACCGCGGCCCCCACCTCCCCCGGGGCCGCCTTCCAGGTGCCCAGCCCCAGCAGGGGCATGCGGTCGCCGTTGGCGAAGGTGGCGGTGCGCATCGGTGGCGGAAGGCCTGGCCCGGGAACCCTAGGCAGCGCTCCCGGCTCGGGTGGCTCGGTGGCTCCCACCGTTGACGGCCCGCGGTGCCGCGTTTAGCCAGGGGGGGCACCGCAGGCTGCCGTGATGGCCCTGGATGATTTCCGGGATGAGCTCGCCGCCACCGCAGCGGCCCTGGCCGCGCCGGGCACCGGGTTGCTGGCGGCGGATGAATCCACCGGCACGATCGGCAAGCGGTTCGCCGCCATCGAGCTGGAGAACACCGAGGCGCACCGCTGCGCCTACCGCAGCCTGCTGGCCACCACCGAGGGGCTGGAGGAGCACATCAGCGGTGTGATCCTCTACGAGGAGACCCTCTTCCAGGCCAGCCGCACCGCCGACGGCGGCGAGGGTCCGCCCGTTGTGGACCTGTTCCGCCAGCGAGGCATCGTGCCCGGCATCAAGGTGGACCAGGGGGTGGAGCCCCTGGCCGGTGGCCTGGAGGGCGAGAGCTGGTGCACGGGCTTGAAGGGCCTGGCGGAGCGGGCGGCGCGGTACTACGAGCGCGGTGCCCGCTTCGCCAAGTGGCGGGCGGTGCTGCGGATCAGCGCGTCGGGCTCGCCCTCGGAGCTCTGCGTGCGCGAGAACGCCTGGGGCCTGGCCCGCTATGCGCGCACCGTGCAGGAGCAGGGCTTGGCGCCGATCGTGGAGCCCGAGATCCTCATGGACGGCGACCACGACATCGAGACCACCGCCGCGGTGCAGGAGTGGGTGCTGCGGCTGGTGTACGAGGCCCTGGCCATCAACGGTGTGTTCCTGGAGGGCAGCCTGCTGAAGCCCTCGATGACCCTGCCCGGCATGGGCTGCCCCACGCCCCCCTCGCCGGAGCAGGCGGCGGACTTCACCCTGCGCACGCTGGAGCGCACCGTGCCGGCGGCGGTGCCGGCGATCTTCTTTCTCTTCGGCGGCCTCAGCGAGGAGGAGGCGAGCCTGTACCTCAACGCCATCAACGCCGCCGCCTGCCTGGCCCCCTGGCACCTGGGCTTCTCCTACGGCCGGGCGCTGCAGCAGTCGTGCCTGAAGCACTGGGCCGGCCACGACGTGGCGGCGGGCCAGGCGGCCC
>JBJTWS010000352.1:0-6699 GCA_046081905.1 Synechococcus sp.
TACCACATCATGTCGGGCTGCCAGTACTGCTCCATCCCCATGCTGCGCAGGTCTTGTTGGTTGTAGCGGCCCAGGCCGCCGATCATGGCCTCCACTAGGGGCAGGCAGGTCGAAGGCGCACGCCCATCGGCAGCCTGTTTCAGGATGCCCGTGGCGTTCTGCGGACCGGGCACCAAGAGTTCCAGGCCTGAGGACGGCGGCAACAGGCGCTGCCCGGCTTGGAGCCCTGGCGTGGCTGATCGCCTCCAGGGTCTGGGGACGCACGCCGTCATCGGCGGCCACCACCAGCACCGCCACGTCGGTCACCTTGGTGCCGCGGGCCCGCATGGCGGTGAAGGCCTCGTGGCCCGGCGTGTCGAGGAAGGTGATCCGGCGGGATTCGCCTGCGTGGTCGATCTCCACCTGGTAGGCGCCGATGTGCTGGGTGATGCCACCGGCCTCGCCGGCGGCCACCCGGGTCTTGCGGATCGCGTCCAGCAGGCTGGTCTTGCCGTGGTCCACGTGGCCCATCACGGTCACCACGGGGGGACGGCGGATCAGGTGCTCGAGGTCGCTGGCCTCGATCATCTCCACCGTCTTCTTGGCGGCGGCCTCCACGTCGTCCTCCAGCACCGGTACGCCGAACTCATCGGCCACGGTCTCGATCGTGGGCAGGTCGAGGGTCTGGGTGACGGTGGCGCTGATCCCCTTGAAGAACAGCGATTTGATGATCTCGGAGCTCTCCACACCGAGGCGGTCGGCGAGTTCCTGCACCGTGAGGTTGCCCTCCGGCACGATCAGCATCTCCGGCCGCTGGGCCTTGGCTTCGCGGGCGGCCCGCAGCTCCATGGCCCGGCGGCGCTGCCGCTGGCGGGTGGTTTCCTTCTTGCGCTTGCGCACCGCCACCATGGGCTTGGGTGCGCTGCCGGGGGCACTGCGGGGCTTGGCCGGACGGGCCAGGCTTGCCTGCAGCACCAGCGCTTCCTGCTCGCCGGCGTAGCCGCTGGTCTCGGCGGTGAGCGCATCATCGTTCTCGCCGATGATGTGCACCTTCTGCCGCTGCTTCTGCGGGCTGCGGCTGCGCAGGGCCTCCAGCTTGGCGCTGTCGTCCCAGTCGGGCCGCCGGGGGCGGTTGGTGCCGGCAGGCTGGCCGGCGCGGAAATTCGGACGGCGCGGCGCGTTCGGCGGCGTGGCGGTGGGCCGCACCACCTCGGTGCCGGATCCGGTGGCGCCGGCTTCTCCGCGCTCGGGGCGCCGGGGTGCCGGGGCGATGGGCCGGGCGTTGGGCTTCTGCAGCTGCATCAGCTCGCCGGGTGCCATCGGCTTGCGCATGCCCGCGGGCATGCCCGGCCGGCTGGGACCCTCGCCGCGGCCAGCGGCTCCTCCGGGGCCGGCGCTGTCGCGGCGGATGTGCTTGCCCACCAGCTCCAGCGGCGCCGTGCCGCTGCGGTTGCCGGCGCCGCGGGTGCCGGCCTGGCCCGGACGCACCGGGGTTGGGGCGCCGGGGCGCTGGGGTGCCCCCGCACGGGGGCCGGTGGCCGCGGGGCGCACGGGCGGCGCGGGGCGGTTGCTGCCGCCGCCGGCCGGAGTGGTGGGGGCGGTCTGGGGACGACCCACGAGCTGGGGCTTACCGGCGGGCCGGCTCGGGGCTCCGCCCGTGGGGCGCTGCGGCACGCCCGGCCGCTGGGGCATCGGGGGCCGGGGGGAGGTGCTGGGCCGGGGGGTGGTGGCGGCGGGCCGGCTGGGGGCCGGGGCCTCCGGCTTGCGCGGCGGGGGCACCACCGCCTTGGGGGCCGGTGGCACGGCGGCCTTGGGCGCCGCTGGCGCCGCCGGTTTGGGGGTCACGGCCGGCCTTGCCGGAGCGGCGGGCCTCGGTGCTGCGGCCGCCGGGGCCGGGGCCGGGGCCGCGGTCGCAGGGCGGGCGGGCGCGGCCGGACGGCCCGGGGCGGCGGCCGGCTTGGTGGCGATCACCGCCGGGGGCTGGGCGGGCCGACTCGGCTTGGCCGGCGCGGCTGCCGGCCTGGCCGGAGCGGCCGGGGGCTGGGCCGCAGCAGCCGGCTTCGGCGCCGCCGCAGGTCGGGCCGGAGCCGCTGGGGGTGCCGGCGCGGCGGCGGCGGGACGGGCGGGTGCGGCGGGCTTGCTGGGGGCCACGGCGGGGGGCTGGGGGGACACGTCGGCCGCGGCTTTGCGGACCGACAGGATGGCCTTCGCCGGCGGCGTCGGGGCGGAGGGGGCGGCGGCCACCGCGGCGGTGCCGTTGCCCTTGCGCAGAATCAGGGCCCGGATGCGGCTGGCCTCGTCGTCGCTGATGGAGCTGCTGTGGCTCTTCACGGCGATGGACAGTGTTTCGGCGGCGTCGAGCACGTCCTTGTTCTCCAGGCCCAAGTCCCGGGACAGCTCATAAATTCTGACTTTGCCGCTGCTGGTCATTCAGGTCTCCAATGGTCGGGGCCTTCCGGCCGCCGGTCGGGGCTACGGGTGCCGCCGGGCCGCATCCTTGCTGCAGCCACGGTTCATCTTGCCTCAGAGGTGGTTGGGCCGCTGTCGTCCAGCCTCGCTTCGAGGCTCGCGATGATGGATTCCGCAACCTGGGTGCGCAGGGCCCGTTGCAGCCGCTTGCGCCGTCTGGTTTCCTCCAGGCAGGCCCGGCTGGGACAGAGGTAGGCCGAGCGGCCCATCCCCTGATCCAGCCGGATTCCGCCCTCCGCCAGCCGGATCACCCGCCAGAGCCGTTCCCGGTCGAACAGCTCTCCGCAGGCCACGCAGCGGCGCAGGACCGGGCGGCCCATCACCGGGCTCCGTCCTCGTCATCCGCCTCGGGGTCCAGGAGCTCCTCGCCGGCGGCTTCGGGCTCTTCCGCCGGGGCGGCATCCTCGGCACCGGTCTCCTCGAAACCGGTTTCCGCGGAGCCGCTCTCTTCAGACTCGGCTTCCGCGGCAGCGGACGCTTCGGTGTCGCCCTCCTGCCACTCCTCGTAGACCTCCTCGTCCTCGGGCAGGGGATAGAGCTCCCGCAGGCGGGCATCCTCCTCGGCCCGGGCGGCCTGCTCGGCGGCCAGGCGGGCCTCCGCCTCGGATTGCAGCGCCTCCTCCTCGCGCCGCAGGGCGATCAGTTCGGCCACCTTTTCGTCTTCGGAGGCCTGGTCGTATTCGGCGGCGTTCTTGATGTCGATCTTCCAGCCGGTGAGCCGGGCGGCCAGGCGCACGTTCTGGCCCTCGCGGCCGATCGCCAGGCTGAGCTGGTCGGGCGGCACCAGCACATGGGCGTGGTGGCCGTCGGGATCCACCAGCCGCACCATGTCCACCCGGGCCGGGCTGAGGGAGTTGGCGATGTACTGCCCCGGATCGGGCGACCAGCGGATCACGTCGATCTTCTCGCCCCGCAGCTCGTTCACTACCTGCTGGATGCGGGAGCCGCGGGCGCCGATGCAGGCCCCCACCGGATCCACCTCCCGCTCCACCGAGTCCACCGCCACCTTGGTGCGGGGGCCCACCGAGCGGCTGGGGGGATTGGCCTCGCGGGCTACGGCCACGATCCGCACCGAGCCCTCCTGGATCTCGGGCACCTCGTTCTCGAACAGGTACACCACCAGGCCGGCGTTGGAGCGGCTCACGAACAGCTGCGGGCCGCGGCGGGGCACCTCGCTCACCTCCTTGAGGAACACCTTGAAGGTGGCGTTGGCGCGGTAGTTGTCGTTGGGGAGCTGGTCGCGGCGGGGCAGCTCGGCCTCCACCTCGGGGCGGCCCAGGCCGCTGCTCACGGCCATGATCACGCTCTGGCGCTCGAAGCGGATCACCCGGGCGGTGAGCACGGGATCTTCGAGATCGGCGAACTCCTCCTGGATCATGCGGCGCTGCTGGTCGCGCAGCTTCTGGGCCAGCACCTGCTTGGTGGTGGCGGCGGCCATGCGGCCGAAGTCGTCCTTCTCGGGGGTCACATCCAGCACCACCGTGTCGCCCACCTGGGCGTCCGGGGCCACCTGGCACACCTCCTCGTAGGCGATCTGGTGGTCGTCGCTCTCCACCTCCTCCACGATGATCTTGCTGGCCAGCACCCGGTAGCCCTCCTCCTCGAGGTCGAGCGACACGTCGAAGTTGGAGAAGTAATCCTCTTCAAACGGGTCTTCGCTGATGCCGAGATAGAGGGTGCGGCGATAGCGCTCGTAGCCCTTCAGCAGTGCTTCCCGCAGGGCCGCCTCCACCACCTGGGGGGGCAGCTTCTTCTCTTCGCTGATGTCCTCGATCAGGTTGTTCAGACCGGGAAGCAGGACCAGGGCCATGGACGAACGGGGTGGGGTGGGCGGTGGACAGAAGAAGAGGGAGCGGCCGGGCGACGGGGTCAGTCGCTGGCTTCCGGCTGGATCAGGCGGACTTCGAGCACCGAATCCCGGGGAATGCGCACGATGCGGCCCCGTTGGTTGAGGCGCACGTCCTCGGCGTTCCGCTCGAGCAGCAGGCCTTCCCGGCTGGTGCGCTCGCCCTTGGCATCGGTGAAGGTCACGGCTACGGGGAACCCGCGAAAGCTGCGGAAGTCGCGGTCGTCGTGGAGTTCCTCGCCGATGCCTGGACTGGAGATCTCCAGAACATACGCCTCGGTGAGCAGCTCGGAGGCCTCGATCGCCTCCCCGAGGGGCCCGCTCAGGGCCGCGCACTCCTCAAGGCTGATGTCGGTGCCATCGCTGCGCTGCACCACCACCTGCAGGGTGAGGGGCAGGCGGTGCGTGTGCAGACGCACCTCGCGCAGCTCCAGACCGAGGCCGGCGGCCACCGGAGCGGCCAGCTGCTGCAGGTCGGGGATCAGCGGATGGGGCAAGGATCGAGACGGGAGGCGTGGGCGGATGCCCCCGCCGGACCTCGCAGTGTGGAAACTGCCCCGCAGGGGCCCGGAGCCCCTCGGCTCCCGGCGGACGCGGAGGCCGCCCGGCGGGCAGCGCAGAATCTCACCCTAGGGGATTGGAGAGATCCACCACCGGGGCCTCGGCGTAGTAGTCGCTGGCCACCACCTCACCCCGCAGGGCCAGAACCTGGTTGAGGCAGCGGGAGCACTGCTCCGGGGTCTTGAGGTACTGGCACACCCGCGCCCAGAGCTTGGCGCGGCTGCCCGGCGCCCCCTGGCTGAAGAACACCAGGTCCCGGCCGCCCGCCATGCCCTGGATCTCCACCTGGCAGAGCGTGCAGCGCTGGCGGGTGCCGGGAGGAATGGTGGCCATGGCCGGCGATGCGGACTGGCGGCAACTTAGGCCGATCCGCCCGGCATGGGGGCCGGGCGATGGGGATTTCGCCGGTCCCGGCCTGCCGAACCCACGCTCCACCCACACTGGAGCCGTGCCCTCCGCCCCTGGTTGTGTCCCTGCGCGTGCTGCAGCTCAGCGATCCCCACCTGCTGGCGGATCCGGCGGGGAGCTACCGGCAGCGCCGGCCCCTGCCGGCCCTGGCGACGGCTCTCCGGGTTTGCCTGGCGGCGGGACCGGTGGATGGGCTGCTGCTGAGCGGCGACCTCTGCCAGGACGAGACCTGTGGCGGCTACGCCCGGCTGCGGGATCTGCTGGCGGTGGAGCTCCCGCCCGAGCTGCCGGTGGCCCTGCTGCCGGGCAACCACGACCATCCCTTCCTGCTGCGGGCCGCCCTGGGGCGCCGCGCCGTGATCGCCCCGGCCGAACTGACCTTTCCCGGCGGCCGCCTGCTCCTGCTCGACAGCCACCTCCCCGGGGCGGTGGGGGGCCGGCTCGGGGTGCAGCAGCGGCGCTGGCTGGCGGAGAGGCTGGGGGCCGGATCGCCGGATCCGCCCACCCTGGTGGCGGTGCACCACCCGCCGCTGGCGATCGGCGATCCGGGTATGGATACGATCGGCCTGGTGGACGGCGCCGCCCTGCTGGAGCTCCTGGCGGACGCGCCGGGGCTGCAGGCGGTGGTGTTCGGTCACATCCACCAGCACTGGAGCGGCGAACTGGCGGGGACGGGGGGGCTTCCGGTGGCCCTGCTGGGCTGCCCCTCCACCCTCTGTGCCTTTCCGGCGGTGCAGCCTTGCCCCCTAGGGCGCCCCCTGGATCCCGGCGGCCGCCTGCTCCTGCTGGATCCCGCCGGCCTGCAGGAGCAGCTGCTGCGCTGGGCCACGCCGGAGCTGCCTAGCCTCCCCTGATGCACCCTCCACGCTTTCTGTCCGCCGCCGCCGCCCTCCGCCGCGTCCTGGTGCTGCCCCTGTTGCTGCTGCTGGCCCTGCCCGCCGCTCCGGCCGGGGCACTGGCCGGCCCCCTGGAGGCGGGAGCCGCCCCGCCCCACAGCTTCGTGGCCGAGGCGGCCCGGCGGGTGGCTCCGGCCGTGGTGCGGATCGACACCGAGCGCACCGTGGCGCGCCAGCCCTTCGATCCGGCCCTGCTGGATCCGCTGCTGCGGGAGCTCTTCGGCGATCCCGCCGGCAGCATGCGGGAGCGGGGCCAGGGCTCCGGGGTGGTGATCGATGCCGGCCGCGGCCTGGTGCTCACCAACGCCCACGTGGTGGACCAAGTGGATGGCGTGGAGGTGACCCTGGCCGATGGCCGCCAGCTCGACGGCACCGTGGTGGGCACCGATCCGGTCACCGACCTGGCCCTGGTGCGGATCGCCCGGGGGGCGGGCCTCCAGGCCGCTCCCCTGGGGGATTCCGAAGCCCTGGAGGTGGGCGACTGGGCCATCGCCCTGGGCAGCCCCTACGGCCTGGAGCGCACCGTGACCCTCGGCATCG
>JBJTWS010000353.1:0-2787 GCA_046081905.1 Synechococcus sp.
CGCATGGAGGAGCCCAGGGCGATGGCCTCATCCTTGGCCCGGTTGTAAGGCTGGGCGGCCTGCGGAGAACCCGGCGCGAGGGCATCCCGCAGGTACAGAAGCATCGAGGAATTACCGCTTTTCTTGATGCGGTTGTAAGCGAGCCCGGCCTGCGGATAGAGCAACAGATTGCGCACGGCCGCAGCCCGCACCGGTCGCCGTCCGGTGCACCAACCCAGCACGGCCGCTGCCAAGCGATCCTTCCGCCCCACCTTTGGATCCACGACCGACGCCTGCGCTCGGGCCGACCCTATCGCGAGCCGACAAGGCCACCGCTGCGCGGCGAGCGTTGCGACCACCTGCGATCCTGAGGCGTGTGTGCCCCCCGGCGATGACGCTGATGCGGCGGATCGGCCTAGCCACGCCTCTGGTGCTGGCGCTGGCCATCGCCTCCACGGGCCTGCTGCAGGGGAGCGAGCGGCTGAGCGCCGCCCTCAGCCTCAGCTGGGTGGTGCTCTGCATCGGCCAGCAGCTCCTGGCCACACCGGAAACGAGCCGGATCTGGCCCACCGCCCTCCTGGCCATCCTGCTGCTGAACGTGCGCGGGATCGTGCTGGGGGAGGGGCCGCGGCCCGTCTCGCACATGGACTACGTGCTGCTGATCGCCGCCGTGCTGGCGGGCTGCGGCCAGAGCCGGCAGTACTGGCGCAGCACCCTGAGCGGCCTCTGCATGGCGGTTGCCAGCTGCGGCCTCTGGCAGGCCACCACGGTGTGGCATCACCTCAACAGCGCTGAAGGCGGCTACCGGCTGGGATTTCTGCTGATCAACCAGACCGCCCTGCTGGTTGGGCTGGGCTGTGTGAGCGGCTGGGCCGCCCTGCAGCTGTGGCGCACGCCCCTGGGTTGCGAGGCCCCCGCCCCCGCAGCCTCCCGTCGCTGGATCCGACTGGCGCTGGCCCTGGGCAGTGGCGGCTGTGCCGTGATGGCGCTGGCCACCCACTCACGGGCGGGCGTGGGCCTGATCCCCATCAGCCTGCTGATCGCATGGGTGCTGCATCAGGGCAGGTGCCATCGGGTGGAGCTGGGGCATTGGTTCAGGCGACGGGGCCTGGCCAGTGCCGTGGTGCTGGCGCTGCTGGTGGGCGCACCCCTGGTCTGGCTGGCCAGCCCGCAGGGGCAGGGCCTGCGTCACAACGTGGCAGCGCTTTACGGGGCAGAGAACCGGACGAGCGACCAGGGCCGCCTGCAGCTGTGGCGCTGCTACGCCGGCCTGCCGTTGAGCGGCAACAACCGCCTGATCTATGGCGTGGGCTACGGCAAGGCGCGGGAGCTCTGCCCGGTGCGCCTCCCCGGCAGAACCAAACCACTCAGCCATGCCCACAACCTGCCACTGCAGGTGTGGGCGGAGGCCGGAGGCCTGGGGCTGGTGATGCTCCTGGTCGGCGCGGTGCTTCTCGGCCGCCGGCTGCTGGCCCAGCAGGGGCTGCCCCAGGCCCAGGCCATGGCGCTCTCGGCACCGCTGATCTACGGCCTGCTGTTCAACCTGCTGGAGCTGGGGGTGTTGAAGGTTCCCCTGCTCACGGTGCTGTTCGGAACGGTGTTATCCGGCGAGCTGATCAAGGCCTCAAGCGGCGCCGGAGGGCTGCCTTCAGCTGGCGGCAGCACAGCCGCCACGGCGGCAGAGCCATGAGGGGCTGAGTCCTCTCCATCAGCAGGCGCTGCCAGTGGCGATCGATCTGAGCCAGGGCCCGCCGCCAGCGCTCCAGCAGCACCGGCTCCTGCAGCTGCTCCAGCAGGGCGGCCAGCGCAGCGGGTGATGCCTGCCAGGCGGCAGGGTCGGCCACGGCCGCCGCGATCCGCTCCACATCAGCCGCAAGGGTGCCGCAGCCGATCTGATGGGCCAGCGCCCCCGGATCGAGGCTGTCGGCCAGGGCATGGTTGAGGCTGCTGAACACCGTGCAGCCACAGGCCAGCGCCTCCACCGGCGGCAGGCCGAAGCCTTCGCTCACGCCGCGGCCGCGCCAGTAATCAGCGGAGTCGTACACATAAACAGCAGCGCTGTTAAACAGAGCCACCAGATCGTCGACCCAGCCGCTCTGCTCCTCCACCCGCAGGCCGCGCTGGCGCAGAGCTGGCACCAGCTGATCGAGCACATAGGCGCTGGTTTTGCGCTGCTGGATCAGCACATCGATCGGCCGCGGGCCCGGCTGTTGCGCTTCCCGAGCGGCGGTGCCTGGGCGCGCCCCGCGCTCCAACCACTGGGGCTCCAGGGCATTGGGCACCAGGAACAGCGGGTTGCGCGGGGCACGATCGCCCCAGTAGCCCAGGGTGTTGCGGCTCACCGCCAGCACGGGCACCGCCGGGGGCGGGGCAAAGCCATAGCCGCTGCTGTGAGCGTGATACGCGGTGGCACGGCCCCGCAAACGCCGCAGCAGCATGGGCACATCGAAACCCCAGCTCACGATCCAGAGCGGTGCATCGGCAGCATGAGACTCGCTCAAGGGCTCAGCGCGCAGCTGGTCGTCGAGAAAGGCATGATCCGGCTCCCGCTGGCGGTAGGTGACCACCTCCACCGGCGCGATCTGGGCCACCAGCCGCGCCGTCTGGAGCTCCACCAGCAGGCCACCGCAACGAAACCTGCCGGTGGTGCCGGGAACCAGAAAGCGGATGGCGCGCAAGATCAGGCGGCCACGGCCTCGGTGCTGCCGGCCCGCTGGCGCCGGGTGAGAAAGCCGAACAGCACCTTGCCGATGGCGGCCACCAGGTTGCCCTCCAGCTCCTGGAACATCTTCATGTTCAGGTGGAAGG
>JBJTWS010000354.1:0-5853 GCA_046081905.1 Synechococcus sp.
CTTTCCTGGTGTCCATGGCGCTGTGGCCCCACTCCGATCCATCTCGAACTCGGTTGTGAAACGCAGCAGCGGCGACGATAGTTGGAGGGTAGCCTCCCGCGAAAATAGCTCGATGCCAGGGTAAACTCTTGTTCCTATCCATTGCCTCCACTGCTGCCCCTGAGGGGCGCGGTGGGGGCTTTGGTCGTTGGTGGACTTGGCGTGGGAGGGTGGCCTGCTTCAAGGCGCCTCAGCAGCCCTCGGCCCGCTCGTCGAGGCCGTCCTCCAGGCTGGTTTCCAGGGTGGTGAGCAGCAGCACCAGGGCCTCGTGTTCCGGTAGATCGCGGCTGCTCACCTGCTCCAGCCAGCGCTGGCAGAGCGTTTCAATGCGGTGGAAGAGGTCGCTGCCGCCCCGCAGGGCTTCCATCACCCGCTCGGTGGTGGCCTCATCCACATCGGCGGGCAGGCCCAGCACCACGTAGCGCCGGCCATCGTCGCCCACATAGGTGAGCCGGCCCTCCGGATCCAGCATCGGGGCGGCGTGGGGAATCACCGGTTCCTCCTCCATCACTCACCCTCTCTTCCTGCTCCTGGCTAGCTGTGCCCCTCCGGCCTGCCAAGCGGTGATCAGAGCTGCTGATCACCTCCCGGCCCCGGGGAAGGGATGGCCATGCCAGATGTCAGAAGCAGCTCCACGGTGTCAGGAGCAGGCGCTGGGAGGGCAGTGCCGGTAAGTTCGACGCTGCACGCTTCTTCCCGTTCATGACCGCCGCCAGTGCTCCCACCCGGCCCGACCTCACCAGCAGTCTGGTGAGCCAGGCCCTGGCGGTGAAGCCCCTCTGGGCCCTAGCCAAGGGGCAGGCCCGGCGGATGATGATCGGCCGGGCGGAGCGGCTCGGCATCCCCTGGCGGGAAACGGTGCAGGAGCTTTCCGGCCAGAACTGGCAGCCCCTGCGGGACTCCCTGGAGCAGAAGGAGCTCGCCTATCCGGCCAACTACCGCGCCTCCTTCCACGGCTACGACGCGGGCCACCTCTGCTGGGAAGCCGCCTTTGAATTCGAGGTGGCCTCCAACGCCGTGCACTCCAGCCTTTACCCCGAGGCCGGCGCCCACAGCGACCGCGCCCTGCGGCAGGGCTACCACGAGTGCCTCCAGGAGCTGCTGCCCCAGCCGCCCGCCCGCATCCTCGATCTCCATGCCACCGTGGGCCTCAGCACTTTCCGGCTGGAGGAAACCTTCCCCTCCGCCCGGATCACCGGCCTCGACTTCTCCCCCCACTACCTCACCCTGGCCCGCTACAACGCCGAGCGGCGGGGTTCGGCGGTGCAGGAGTGGATCCATGCCCTGCCCGAGGACACCGGCCTGCCGGCGGGGTCCTTCGATCTGATCTCCGCCTTCCTGCTGTTTCATGAGATGCCGCAGGCCACGACCCGTCGCATCTTCCGCGAGGTGCGGCGCCTGCTGCCGGCGGGGGGGCACTTCGCCTTCATGGACATGAATCCCGAAAGCGGCGCCTATCAGACCATGCCCGCCTTCGTGATGACCCTGCTCAAGAGCACCGAGCCGTTCATGGATGCTTACTTCGCCCTGGATGTGCGGCAGGAACTGGAGGATGCAGGTTTCGAGGTGATGGAGATCCGCCCCTGCACGCCCCGCCACCGGGCGGTGCTGGCGCGGGTTCCCGCCTGAGATCAGCTGTCTTCCAGGGCCACCAGGTCCCGCAGCTGGTTCACTTCCAGCGAGCCGAGCCAGTCTTCTCCGGAACCCACGATCTCCTCGGCCAGCTTTGATTTTTCCCGGATCATCCGGTCGATCTTTTCCTCCACCGAGCCACTGGTGATGAACTTGTGCACCAGTACCCGGTTCTGCTGGCCGATGCGATAGGCCCGGTCGGTGGCCTGGTTCTCCACAGCCGGGTTCCACCAGCGATCGATGTGGAACACATGGCTGGCCCGGGTGAGGTTCAGACCCACACCGCCAGCCTTGAGCGAGAGGAGGAACAGCTGCGGCCCGCGGGGGTCATCCTGGAAGCGATCCACCATCGCCTGCCGCTCCGCCTTGCTGGTGTTGCCGTAGAGGAAAGGCACCTCCTGGCGCCATTTGCGCTCCAGGTGGGCCTGCAGCAGCAGGCCCCACTCGGCGAACTGGGTGAACAGCAGCGCCCGGTCGCCCGCTTCGATCACCTCCTCGAGGATTTCCTCCAGCCGCTGCACCTTGGCGCTGCGGGCGGCGAACTCCTGGAAGAAGCCGGCATCGGCGCGCTCGGGCTCCTCCTTGAGGGCCAGGGCCGGGTGGTTGCAGATCTGCTTCAGCTTGGTGAGCAGGGCCAGCACCTGGCCGTGCTTCTGGCCCAGGGGGGAGCGGGCGATCGCATCGAGGCTCTCCTCCACCGTGCGGTTGTAGAGCTTCTTCTGCTCCGGAGCCAGGCCCACCCATTCGCTCAGTTCCACCTTCTCCGGCAGGTCGGAGATGATCGATTTGTCGGTCTTGAGCCGGCGCAGGATGAAGGGCCCCACCCGGGCCCGCAGGTCCCGCAGGGAGGCCATGTCGCCATAGCGCTCGATCGGCAGCCGGTAGCGCTGCCGGAAGAAGCCCTCCTCGCCGAGCACCTGGGGGTTGAGGAAATCCATCAGTGCCCACAGCTCGCTCACCCGGTTCTCCACCGGCGTGCCCGTGAGGGCGATGCGGAACCGCCCCTGCTTGCCGGGCCGCCCCAGATCACGCGCGGCCTGGCTCTGCTTGGCGGATGGGTTCTTGATCGCCTGCGCCTCGTCGATCACCACCCCCTGCCAGTCGATCGTCTCCAGCAGTTCGCTGTCGCGCTGCAGCAGCCCATAGCTGGTGAGCACCAGATCCACGCCGCTCAGAGCCTTCTTCAGGGCCGCTTCGGTGGAGGGGCGCCGCGGGCCGTAGTGCTCTCGCACCACCAGTTCGGGCGTGAAGGCGGCCGCCTCACGGCGCCAGTTGGTGAGCACCGAGGTGGGCGCCACCAGCAGCACCGGCCGTTTCAGTTCCTGCTCCGCCTTCAGGTGCTGCAGGAAGGCCAGCAGCTGGATCGTCTTGCCCAGGCCCATGTCGTCGGCTAGGCAGGCGCCCTGGTCGAAGCGGTGCAGGAAGGCCAGCCAGCCCAGGCCCCGCTCCTGATAGGGGCGCAGCTGGCCGGCGAAGCCCTCCGGTGCCGGCAGCGGATCGGGTGCCTTCTGCTGGTGGTACTGCTCCAGCACCGCCTGCAGCCGCGGCCCCGCCAGCAGGCGATGCACCGGCAGGCGGTGGAAGGTGTCGCCGTCGGTGGCGGTGAGCCGCAGGGCGTCGTCGAGGCTGAGGGAAGGATCGGCGGCGCAGAAGCGCTCGGCGTTGCGCAGGTCGCTGGGCCGCAGTTCGATCCAGGCGCCCTTATGTTCCACCAGCGGGCTGCGCTTGGCGGAGAGGCGCTCGAGATCCCGCAGGCTGAGGGTCACCCCGCCGATCATCAGCTCCCATTTCCAGTCGAGCCCCTCGCCGAGGGTGAAGCCCCGCGAGCGCTTCGGCAGTTCCGCCTCGATCGAGAGGCCCAGGCGGCTGGCCAGCCCGCCGCTCAGGCTGGGGGGCAGCACCACCCCCACCCCCACGTCCCGCAGACGGCTGGCGGCGGTGCGCACCAGCACGAAGGCCTCCGCCGGCGTGATCTGCATCGCCTCCGGGGTGGCCTCCTCCAGGCCCCGCTCGATCGGCTCGAACACCTGCAGGGCCCGCCCGAGGCCCTCGAGCAGCAGTTCGCCGGGCTGCTCCACGGCGATTTCCCCAAGCTGCAGGGCACGATCCCCGGCGGCCCACACC
This sequence comes from Synechococcus sp., assembly GCA_046081905.1. Classification (GTDB taxonomy): domain Bacteria; phylum Cyanobacteriota; class Cyanobacteriia; order PCC-6307; family Cyanobiaceae; genus CBW1002. The sequence goes on from JBJTWS010000354.1 coordinate 3,796, forward strand.
ACCGCGGCGGGCACCTTCAGGCTCGGGTCCACCTCCGCCTGCAGGGAGAAACGCAGCTCCCAGAGTTCTTCTCCTTCCGGTGGCGTGAACAGCTCCAGGCAGGCGCGGGCCGGCGCCACCTGGCCCGCCACCGCCTCGCGCCAGTGGTGGGTGGCCACCTCCAGCCGCTCGATCGCCTCGCCATCGAGGGCCACGGTCCCCGGCCCCGGCCCGAGCGCCTTCTGCCAGGCCAGCAGCAGCGGGTCGAGCCCGTCGGTGCTGGGGCTGAAGCCGCTGCGCAGCTGGGCATCGAGCAGGGCCTCCAGCAGGCTCGCCACCCGCAGGCGGCCGCTGCCGGGGCGGCGGCAGGCCAGGGCCGTGTCCGCCATGGCGCAGGTGGCCACCTGGGGGAGGCGGGTGGCCAGATCCTCGAGGCGGCGGCGGTCGTCCTCCCGGTTCAGCAGCGGCAGCCAGCGGGCCTTGCCCTCCTCCACCTGGGGCAGCCAGCGGCCGCGGGCGATCAGGCTCAGGGCCCAGCGCTGCAGATGACTCCACCAGCGCAGTTCATCGGCCAGGTCGGGATGGTCGCCGGAGAGGGGCAGGGCGCTGAGCCATTCGGCGGCGGCGGCGGCATCGAGCGCGAGGCCCTCCACCTGCCAGGGCCACCACTCCACCTGCTTCGGCAGCGGCTCGCCCGCCTGCATCGGCAGGCCGCTCCAGCCGCTTTCCTCGCTCTTGCGCCGGCCCCGGGCGGCCTGGCGGCGGCTGGGCAGGGTGAGGGTGGCGCTGGCGGGGCGCACCGCCTCCGACCAGAGGTCGTTGTCCTGCAGCCAGGTGGCCAGATCGTCCCAGTTGAGGGTGAGGGGATGCTCCTGCGCCGCGGCCTCCGGCTGCACGGGCCGCGCCACCCGCCAGGTGTCGGCCCAGAGCAGCAGCCGGCCCCGGGCCGGTCCCGTCGCCGGTGCCGGGGACCCCTCCAGGGGGAACAGCCAGGTGGCGTGCAGCAGGCTCATGGGCGGGGGAGACGGCCGTGCCGCAGGTCAGGGCCTCAGGGCGGGCAGGAGCCGCTGGGCTCCACGCAGCAGCAGGGCACTGCCCACCAGGGGCAGCCAGAGCGGCAGCCACCCACGGATGAGCTCCATCATCAGGGATGGCAGTACACCCCCTCCGGAACCACCGCCGCCGGGGCGGAACAGCTCCGCCAGGCCGGGCTCCAGGGGCAGAGCCGCACTGAGGCTGCGGATGCCGCACACGGCGCCCACAAGCCCCGCCTGGAGGTGGGAGTCGTCGGGATCGACCCGCTGCAGATGGAAGGCGAGCAGGCCATAGAGGAAGCCGCAGCCGCCGGAGCGCAGGCTGGCCTCCAGCCCCAACGGCAGGGCCAGGCTCGCCGCTCCGCCGCCGGCCAGCAGGGCCCAGCCGAGCGACTGCAGCCGCAGGTGGGAACGGCTGCCGGGGGGGGCCGGGAACAACGGCAAGGAAGCGGCGACCTGAGCTGGGCGATCATGCCTTGTTCAGCGTTCCTTCGCACCCGGGTCCATGGCCGCCGCCTCGAACCGTTCCCGTTCCCAAGGCGCCCGGCCCCGCAGCGGCGCCGAGATCCGTGCCGCCTTCCTGAACTTCTACGAGCAGCGCGGCCACCGGCCGATGCCGAGCGCGTCCCTGGTGCCCGACGACCCCACGGTGCTGCTCACCATCGCCGGCATGCTGCCCTTCAAGCCGGTGTTCCTGGGGCAGGCGGAGCGGCCGGCGCCCCGCGCCACCAGCAGCCAGAAGTGCATCCGCACCAACGACATCGAGAACGTGGGCCGCACCGCGCGGCATCACACGTTCTTCGAGATGCTCGGAAACTTCTCCTTCGGCGACTACTTCAAGGAGCAGGCGATCCAGTGGGCCTGGGAGCTGAGCACCGAGGTATTCGGACTTTCACCGAAGCATCTGGTGGTGAGCGTGTTCCGCGAGGACGACGAAGCCGAGGCGATCTGGCGCGACGTTGTGGGTGTGAATCCGAAGCGCATCATCCGCATGGATGAGGCCGACAACTTCTGGGCCTCCGGCCCCACCGGCCCCTGCGGCCCC
>JBJTWS010000355.1:0-4145 GCA_046081905.1 Synechococcus sp.
ACCCGATGGAAGTGGCCGTGATGACGTCCATGTTGCAGAAGCGGAGCTGAGGAATGCGCTCAGATCACTGCCCAGACGGCTCGCCGAGCGACGGAGCCGGCGGCACGAGTATCTGCTGCTGCGGCATCGAGGTCCTCGGCAGCGGTAGGGCCGTGGTGGTGACAGTGGGATATCTCTGTTGGCTGCCCAGGGTGATCCCTTCGCGGGCGGCCTGAGCCCGACGTGCAGCTTTCAGCTGCTCCAGAGCGTCCTTGACTGCCTGATCCTGCTGGCTGTCAGCCTCCACCAGGGCCTGGTGCAGCTGCAGGCCGCTGACGGAGCGACCAGGCTCGATCGGTAGTTGCTGGTTCACTTCCACTCGTACCGGTGCGTTGAACACCTGCTCCGGTGCGTCGTTGTGGATCTGCTGCTGAATCACCACAGGCCGCGGCGCCACTGCCCATGCCAGCGCGATCAGGCCCAGGAACAGCAGTGACAGCGGTAGGGGCGTTCGCGGGAATCTGCCACCGCCGATGCGGCCGCCTGATGGGTTCGTCCGCTTCCCGGGCTTCCCTCTAGGGCTATCAGCGGGTTCCTTCACCGACGACCGTGTGTTGTGCCCTCATCATGATCTGGAGGGCACGGAATGCAGCAGCAACCGCTAGTCGCCGGAGTCGACCTTCGCCTGCAGTTCAGGGCAGCAGGGCCACGCTGGCCCCGTCAGTACCCAGCCCAGGGGAGGATCGAACCTGAGCAGTAGCCGATGCCGTTCAGCCGCGTGGCGGTCCCTGATCGAGAGCCGATTGCCCTTGTAGGCGGGGTCGGCCTCGCGGCGGAAGGTCACCGGTGGTACTCACAGATGCCCTGGCATTCCGACTCCAGCCGGTATCCAGCAACTCCTGACTTCCTATAGGAATGGTGGAATTGCTGGATACGCATCCCCGGGCAGAAGCCAGCGGTACACGCTCACCTGCGCACCTCGACCACCCACCTTCTTGCTGACGCTGATCCCACCGAGAGCACGGATGGCCGTGCCGATCGTTCGCGCCGGATGTGTCTCCCCTCCCTTCAGGTCAAGCTGCAGCCAGGTCGCCCTCCGCAGGATCGCCGCTGCCTGGGGGGTCTTCAGCAGGCGAGCCGTCTCTACCACCTGTGGGTCATCGCCGGCACGGCTCGTGCCATCACAGAGCAACCCAAGGCCAGCCTCCAGGAACAGGTCCAGAACAGCCGTGAGGTTGGCGGACAGCAAGTCACCGCCTGCACTTCCCGTCTGGGCTTCTAGTGTCATCTGACTAGCCGACGATTTGGTCTGCTCCACTGCCGGGTGAGCACCAGCTGCCTGGAGCCTCAGGCTGCGCACCAGCACTTCCCGCCAGGGGTCCAGCTCGCTGTATGCCAGCGGTTCTGTCCGCTTGTTGGCACCCCCACCCGTCCCACTCAGACGGGGCAGGGGGATGACCGCTTCCAGTTCCTCGGTGGCCCAGCCGTCCTGACGGGCGTAGTGGAGCGTGTAGTCCCGGAACAGCACCAGTTCTTCGATCTGCCTCTGGACAGCCAGCACGTAGACGCGCTCCAGCAAGTCAATCTCACGCCCAGAGGCGATGGCGACGTCCCCGCACTGCTGCCGTGCCAGCCGTAGCTCGTCATGAATGGCATCGACCTCTGTCCCCAGAACGGGCAGGGAGTTGTCCCAGACGGTCTTCGGGACGTACGCCACGCAGGTGGTGGCAGTGCGTTCACGCCGCCCAGCCTGCCCTCCACAGATGTTCGGCGGCAGCGTCCTGCCGCCTGCCACGAACACCGTCTCGGCGAACACGTTCACCCAGCTGACACCGGACTGAGCCACTGGCGTGCAGATCACCAGATCCACGTCCTCCACCTGGCCGAGCAGCACGCGCCGGGCGATCTCACTGTCCTTTGACTCGACATCGATGATCAGCACCCTGCACTCAGGAACGACAGCCCGCACGGCATCACGTAGAGCACGGGCTGACAGGCCACGCCGCGTTTCACCCTCCTTCCCTTTCGTTGCGGTGACCACCAGCACCGGCTTGCCCTTCCCCACCTGCTTCTGGACGTAGCCGATCAGCGCATCTCGCCAGCGGCCCTGCTCCGACGTCCAACGCATCGTCCGGCTCGGAGCTGTCGCTGCACAACCGATGACCCGTCCTGCTTCCCTGCGGTGTTGACCCCGCAGCAACTCCCGCTCCGGCTCTCCAGCCTGCGCATCCATCGCCAATACGCCACCGGCGTGATCAATGGATCGAACGAGAGCCACACCTGCCCGCCAGCGATCCGCAGCCGATTCCCAGATCGAACCTTGACAGCAAGGGCTCAACAGCAGATCGCACAGCATCTGCCGCACTTCCTCCAGGACCAGCAACGTGACCATCGCCCCACGTCCGACGTAGCGGGGCGGAGACCCCGTGTCGCCGTAGCTCCAGTACTCACCCCAGAACGCCCGATCGCCGTTCAGCTTGCTCAGGTTCCCAAGGGACTGGATGCAGCAGACGTAGCGGTTGAGCTGCGTCCCTGGCGACTTGTACGGGTGGATGCCGCCGCTCAACCGGGCCGAGACGTTCACCGCTTTCATCTTGTCGGCGACCTGCGCGTTGATCGTCTGGCGTGGACTGATCACCGCCACGCTGATGTCAGCCTTCGCAGCAGCCATCCGCTCGACGTACAGACACGCAGCCTCTGTCTTCCCGGCACCTGTCCCGCAGACCACCAGACCGGTGCCATCCCAGAACGCCTCGCTGATCGCCGTGGGGTTGGCTTCGACGAACACCGTTGGCTGCAACACACCCGGTAGCGGCATCGACGGCCGCTCCCAGCTGTGATGCTGCTGCGCCCACGCCGTCAGCGACGCCAGGTGCTCATCCGCGTGCTCGGGGTCGTGATCGAGGGTCCTGCACCAGGCCAGGAGGCCATCCGGCGAGGCATCCCCGTTCTTGTCCAAGTGACCGGCATGGTGCAGAACCCGTGCCGCCTCTTTTGGACCCAGGGCACGGGTAAGACCGCAGACCAGGCGGAAGACGGTTCCGTAGGTCCCTGCCCCCGGCACACGCACAGGCACAGCGCGGGCAAGCTCAACCAGTAGATCAGTGCGTTCATCCCCCGTGCGGCCGAGAAACGCACCAGCGCGACAGGTCCGGGCGATGGCGGTCTGAACAGCAGTCCGTGGCGCCGCCACTTCCTTGGCCCACGCTTCCGCAGTCGGCCAGTCCACGCCCAACTGCTCCAGCGACACCGGACCCTGCCCCCACTGGATCACTTCTGCGGTCTGACGGGTCTTCAGGTGAATGGCGCCGGGCAGCCGCATCACCTGCGTCGGACGATGACAAGCCACATCCAGGGCCCCCGCAGGCACATCCAGGCCTGCATCGGCTGCCGTCTCGTAGATCAGGGCATGCCACCGCTGTGAAGTCAGGCTGTAGCGGCTGGCGGGAATCGGCGTCGCGGATGCAAGCCAGGCATGGATCGACTTGCCGCCTGTGTCCAGCAGCGTGAATCGAATCCCATAGCGGGCCTCCACCGCCGCATACACCGCCCGCTGCAGTGGCTTGCTGTCCGGTAGGTCGATCTCAGCCCGCAGGCCGTAGACGTGTGTGATCTGGTTTTTCTTCGATCCGCCCAGGGCGGCGATGAAGCCCAGCTGACGCCCCTGCTCCAGCTGTGGCAACAGCAGCTCGGCGACCTCCCGCTCGATCTCTTCGTCCCAGACGACAGGGAGAGCACCGCCACCTTCAGCAAGCGGACGCCACCGGAGATGGTGGCTGCCACCGCCCTTGCTGCACCCGTAGAAGCTAATGACGACAGGCGTTTCCGCGGATACCCCTACGGCCCGGCGAAGGAAGCGAGGAACCGACGCCAGACCCGATGCATGAGGTCTCAGCTCCAAATCAGTCCAAGGGCTACACGGCTTCAGCCTATGCACTCCTTTCTGACGGGAACGGTACCTACTCAGGGATTCAGCGAAGTGGGCGCCAGATACACCACGAACTCAGGACAGCAGGAGAAACCAAGCCCGAACCACGCCTCAACGGAGACTCAGAACGCGAATCACAAAGAACTGTTCATGCACCATCAAAGGGCGGCCTGTCAGCGCTGCAAAGAGCCGTTCATGCACCAACAACGGGCGACCTGTCAGCATTGTGAAGAGATCG
>JBJTWS010000356.1:0-10765 GCA_046081905.1 Synechococcus sp.
CGACCAGGGCCACCAGCGGCGACCAGGAGAAGACGATCTCGTCGGCATCGATGTCCTCCAGCAGGAACAGATCGACGCTCTCGATCTCCCGGTCGCGGCGGCGGGCGGCATGCAGCTGATGCAGGCGCAGGCCGATCAGGAAGTTGGTGACCCCCGGCGAGATGCCGAGGTTGATCAGGGCGGCGCGGTGGGTGGCGCGGAAGTCGTGATCCAGCTGGTACTGCGCAAAGGTGAGGGTGCGCTCGGTCTCGGCGTCGTACATGTCCGAGGCCAGATCCACGGTGTGGGCGCCCAGCCGCAGGCCGAGTTCGAGCATCGGCCGGTTGAAGATCGGATTGGCGGCATTCACCAGCAGCTCAACGCCCGCCAGCCGCTCGGCGTGGTCGCCCGCAAGCGCGAACACCGGCGCGAAATCCTCCACGCCCACGAAATCGATCCGATCGAACAGCCGCTCGGCATGGAAGAGGGCATCGTGGGCCAGATCGGTGTTCAGCACCACCACCACGCAGCGCAGGTCCACGCCGTCGCGCTCCGCCAGCTCCGCCAGGCAGATCAGCAGCGAAGACCCCACCGCCCCGAGGCCGAAGAAGGCCACCCGCAGGGAACTCGAAGGAACCATCAGCCGGCCAGCTGCCACTGGCGCAGCAGCTCCTCCAGGGCTTCGGGGGAGGGGGCCGGCAGGCGGCGCACCCGGTCGCCGGCCTCGCTGCCGCCCCGGCCGGCGGCATCGCGGAAGCCGTGCGCCCCCAGGACCCGGCGGCCCTCCGCACTGCGCAGGAAGGCCACGAAGCGGCTGCCGTCCTCCTCGCGGCCCTGCCCCTCGCCCCGCCGCACCGCAGCGGCGAGCACCGTTTCCAGGGTGGGGTCCGGGAACAGCAGCCGGTACCCCCCGGGCCAGCGCCGGCGGGCCTCCTCCTGCCGCGCCAGGGCCGGAGCCTCGTAGACCATCGCCAGATCGCCCTCGTTGGGGCCGCCGCTGATGAACTCCTGCAGCAGAATGTCGGTGGAACGCGCCGGCCGGAACACCGCCCGCCTGAGCTGGGCCATGGCGGCCTCCCCCGGCTCGGCGCGGCTCCAGAGCGCCAGGGTGAGCTGCCCCGAATTGGAACGCAGCGGGTCGGTGAGCCGCAGATCGAAGCTCCCCCACGCCGGCGGAGCCCCCAGGGCGGCCCAGCGGCCGGCGGTCAGGGCCTGCCGCAGCCGGCCCCAGGAGAAGCGTCCATCGGGGAAGAGGCGCGCCGCCCGCTCCGGCCAGGCCGCCGCCACCAGCAGGGTGCGGGCGATCGGTTCGGGGCTGCCGCGGAAGGGCTCACCCTCGCCGCGGGCCCGCACCGCCCGGGCGTACACCTCTAGCTGATCGCGGTTGGAGGGGATCAGCACCCTCGGCCGCTCCGGCCCGCCATCGAGGCTGGCGTTCACCATGTCCTGGGCGCCCATCACCCGCCAGCGCAAGTCGATGCCGCCGTGCCGCTGCTCGAACAGCGGCTCGATCTGCCGCAGCGGTTCCTCCAGCTCCGAGCCCACCACCACCAGCAGGGGGCGCCGCAGGCCCGGCAGGGGAGCGCCGGCCAGCGCCAGGGCCAGGGCGGCGATGCCGAGCGAGAGGAGGCGACGGCGGTTCAGCAGGCTCACCGGGCGATCCGGAACTGCCCCCGCAGTCTGCAGGGATCCATCGCCATCAGAATGGACAAAGCCACGGGATCCGATGCGCCGCCCCCTGATGCGCCGACGCCTCGCCGCCCTGGTGCTGCTGGCCCCCCTGGCGGGCTGCGGTTCCGCCGGGCCGCAGCTGGAGATCCCGATGCTGGTGGGAAGCGCCCTCGGGGGCTTCTGCCAGCAGGCCTCCGAGGCCATCGCCCGCCAGCCGCCCCGCCTCGACGACGGCACCCGGGTGCTGCTGCGCTGCCGCGCCACCGGCAGCGGCGATGTGGTGAACGAGATCGAGCGGCATGCCCGGGCGGTGCTGCAGGGCGGCGCCCCGGCCGACGACGCTGCCATCCCGGTGCTGCTGTCGGTGGATGGGGAGATCTACCAGGAGCTGCTGCGGCAGCGGCTGCAGGTTCTCGCCCCCAGCCGTGAGCTGATTCCGGCTCCGGCCGATGCCCCGGCCCTGGCCAGCAGCCCGATGGTGTTCATGACCACCCCGGAGCTGGCCAAGGGCCTGCGCCGCGCCGATCCCTACGCCGCCCTGGCCCGCAGCCGCGACCACCGCCAGCTGGATCCCGCAGCCCCTTCGCAGGCGATCCGCTTCGTGCACACGGCGCCCACCCGCTCCAACTCCGGCCTGCAGACCCTGGTGGCGATGTTCGCGGAGGTGGCCGGCAAGCCGCCCGAGGCCCTCACCCTGGCCGATGTGCAGCGCAACGCGCCGGCCGTGGCGGCGATCGAGCGGCATGTGACCCGCTACGGCAGCTCCACCGATGCACTGGCCCGCGCGATGCAGCGCAACGGCCCCTTCTGGGCCTCGGTGGCCTCGGTGTATGAGTCGTCGGTGGTGGGGGTGAACAGCCAGCAGCAGGAGGGGGGGGAGCGGCTGGTGGCGGTGTACCCCGCGGCCACCTACGCGAGCACGATGCGGGCGATCCTGCCGAAGGCGCCGTGGGTGTCGGAGCGGGAGAAGGCGGCGGCGGAGCTGCTGATCGAGCGGCTGCAGAGCCCCGAGATCCAGAAGCTGGCGGCCGAGCAGGGCCTGCGGCCCGCCAATCCCGCCGTGCCCGCCAGCCGGGTGGTGCCTGCCTATGGCGCCGATCCCCGCGCCGTGTACGACTCGCTGCGGGCCCCGAAGCCGGAGGTGGTGGAGGCGATGATCCGCACCTGGCGCGACCTGGTGAAGAAACCCTCCCGCGTGGCCCTGGTGGTGGACAGCTCCGGCTCGATGAGCGGCGACAAGTTGCCCGCCGCCCAGCGCAGCCTGCAGGCCTACCTCCGCCAGATCGGCCCCCGCGACACGGTGGGCCTGTTCGACTTCGACAACCGCCTGCACGATCCGGTGGTGATCCGCGGCGGGCCGGAGGGGGCGGCCCAGGCGCAGGCCTTCGTGGCGGGCCTGGTGGCCGATGGCGGCACCCGGCTGCACGATGCCGTTCAGAAGGCCCGCGACTGGCTGCGCAGCAGCCGCCAGCCGGGCGAGATCCTGGCGGTGGTGGTGCTCACCGATGGCCAGGACCAGGGCTCCCGCCTCAGCCTGGAGGGCCTCAAGGCGGAGCTGAAGCGCAGCGGCTTCAGCGGCGATGAGCGGATCGGCGTGTTCACGATCGGCTACGGCAACACCGGCGACTACGACGCGAACGTGCTGCGGCAGATCGCCGAAAGCAACGGCGGCGAGTTCACCCAGGGAACGCCCGAGAGCATCCTGCGCCGCATGGAGGATCTGCAGATGGCCTTCTGAGGCCTGCGCTCTCCCCCCCGCCAGCCGAGTTCCGCCGCCCGCCAGCAGCCCGCCATCCCTCCACAGCCATCCCTCCGCCGCGATTCCCGCGTGAGCCGCCCCAGCCCCCTGCTCAATCCGCTTGACGATCCGATCGCCGTGGCCCTGGCCTGCGTGGCGCTGGTGCTGCTCGTGCGGCTCGGCCTGCTGGCACTGCTGCCCGCCCTGGCGGTGGCGGCGGCGGTGGGAGTGGGCCTGGCGACGCTGCGCCATCGCCGCCGGAACCGCGGCAGCCAGCTGCTGGAGGCCCGCCTGCGAACCCGGATCGAGGGGGCCCTGGCCCGCAGCCAAGAGCTGGCGGGGCAGGCGAGCCTGGTGGCCGGGGAGGCCATGGCCCGCTTCCAGGACCCCACCCAGCTGGAGGCCCTCGGCCTGGTGCAGCTCTGCTGCGAGCGGCTGCGCCAGCTGCCGGAGCGGATCGAGCAGCGGCGGCCCCTGCTCGAATCCGGCGGCGGCGTGCTGCTGAGCAGCGAGGAGCTCAGCCGCCGGCTCGCCCGGGAGGAGGCGGCCCTGCGCCGCGAGGAGGCGGGCCCGCTGCGGGTGGAACGGCAGCGGCTGGTGGAGCAGCTGCGCCGCAACCTGGAGGCATCCGAGCGGGGCATGGACGAGCGGGAGGCGCGGCTGGTGGCCCTCTCCACCCGGCTCGAGCAGATCGACGGCGGGCTGCGCCACCTGCGCGGCCAGGTGGATCGCCACTGGCCCTCCAGCCAGGCCAGCGACGCGGCCATGGCGGAAGCCCTGGAGCCGCTCGATTCGGCCCTCGATCAGATCGAGCGCCAGCTCGAGGAGGGGGCCCGCTGAGGCGCCCCAGGGGCCGGCCACGGAACCGTCGACCCCACCATTGACGCCGCTGCGGCAGCCGCTCACCCTGGCCCCCATGGCTTCGCTGCGTTCCCCTTCCGCTCCTGTGCCTGGGCTGCGGCTCGGGCTCACCGCCTCGGCCCTAGCCCTGGTGGCGGCGCCCGCGGGGCTGGCAGGCCCCGTGCCCCTGGTGGTGCAGCCGGCGGGCTCCCGGGCGCGGCCCCAGCCCGCCACCACCACAACCGCCACCCGCCGGCCCGACTGGCGCCCCTACGGCCCCCTGAAGGTGGACTGGAGCGGCTGGCGGCCCCTGGGCGGCAGCGTGGTGGCCCCCACCCTCAATGCCAGCGGCCGCACGATCCACCTCTCGGTGAACTGCTCCGTGGGCCAGATCAACGTGGCCGGCGCCGATCGGGTCTGGCGGGGCTGGCAGGCGCCCCAGGTGGCCTTCGAGCGGCAGCTGGTGAAGGACGCCTGCGCCAGACGCGCCGGGTGATGCGCCCGGCGCCGCCTCAGAGCAGGTCCGGCCGCGCCCCGGCGGGGCGCAGGTCCTCGGGACGAGCGTCCAGCATCTCGAAATCCGCGAAGGCGAAGCCCGGCCCCACGCAGCAGTAGCTCAGGCTCCAGGCCCCGAGGCTGCGGGCAGCCTGCCACCAGTTCGCGGGGATCAGCTGCAGGGGCTGCTGCTGGGGGTCGTCGGCGGCGAGGGGACCCAGCCGCAGTTCCTCGGCCACGCCGCCGGTGGGAGGAAGGCGCCAGAGCTGCAGCGGCGCACCGCCGCCGTGGTGCCACACCTCATCGGCCTGGAGCACCCGGTGCCAGCAGCTGCGCTCACCGGCCTGGAGCAGGAACACGATCACCGTGAGGCCCTCGCGGGGGGCGCCGTCGGCGCTGCGCTGCACGGCGATGGCGGAGCGGTGCAGCTCCCGGTACCAGCCGCCTTCGGGATGGGGCTGCAGGGCCAGCCGTTCGATCAGCGCCTCAGGGGACTCCGGCATGGGCGGAAATCGGTGGCCTGCCTAGCTTGCCGGCAGCGGGGCGGAGCGGCGGTGCGGCAGCCGGGACACGGGGCGAAGCATCGGGCCGCAGGGCGCTGCCGGCGCCTGGTGGGGCTCCTGGTGGTGGCGGCGGCGGTGGCCCCGGCGGCACTGCCACCCAGCTACGCCGGCCCCGATCCGGCCCGCCTGAGCGCGGCCCTGGCCCAGCTCGATGCCCTGGCGGAATCCACCATGGAGCGCAGCGGCGTGCCTGGCCTGGCCATCGCCGTGGTGCAGGGGGAGAAGCTCCTCTATGCCCAGGGCTTCGGGGTGCGGCAGGTGGGCCGCCGCGAAGCGATAGACGCGAACACCGTGTTCCAGCTGGCCTCGGTGTCGAAACCGATCACCACCACCGTGCTGGCGGCCCTGGTGGGCCAGGGGCGGCTGGCGTGGGACGAGCCGGTGCGGCACGCCCTGCCGGAGCTGCGGATCGGGCCGCCCGGGGTGGCCAACGCCGTGACCCTGCGCGACCTGCTCAGCCACCGCAGCGGCCTGCCCGATCACGCCGGCGACGACCTCGAGGACCTGGGCTACGACCGGCAGACCGTGCTGGAGCGGCTGCGCTTCCTGCCGATCGACAACCTCTTCCGCGCCAGCTACGCCTACACCAACTTCGGCTTCACCGGCGCCGCCGAGGGGGCCGCCCGCCAGGAGGGGCAACCCTGGGACACCCTCGCCGCCACGCAGCTCTACGGCCCGCTGGGCATGACACGCTCCAGCTTCAGCCACGCCGCCTGGCTGGCGGAGCCCAACCGGGCCCGGCTGCACGTGCGCCGTCCTGGCGGCTGGGCGGCACTGCACGATCGGGATGCCGATGCCCAGGCGCCGGCCGGCGGCGCCAGCGCCTTGGTGCGGGACGTGGCCCGCTGGCTCAGCCTGCAGCTCGGCGGCGGCCGCGTGAACGGCAAGCCGCTGGTGGCGGCCGAAGCGCTGGCGGAAACCCATCGTCCCCAAATGGTGAGCCGGATCCCGGCGGATCCCTCCCGCGACCGCGCCTCCTTTTATGGGCTCGGCTGGGTCGTGAACTACGACGACCGGGGCCAGGTGCAGCTCAGCCACTCGGGCGCCTTCGCCCTCGGCGCCGCCACCGCCGTGACCCTGCGGCCGGCGGACGGGCTGGGGATCGCGGTGCTCACCAACGGCGAGCCGATCGGGGTCCCGGAGGCGCTGATCTCCAGCTTCCTGGATCTGGTGCGGCAGGGCCGGATCGAGCGCGACTACCTCACCCTCTACGGCGAGGTGTTCGCCAAGCTGCTCGCCCCTCCCTACACCCCGCCGGTGCGGCCGACGCGGCCCCTGCCGCCCCTGCCGGCCGCGGCGGTGGTGGGTCGCTATGGGAACGACTACGTCGGCACCGCGGTGGTGCGCGGGGGCGCAACGGGGCTGGTGCTCGAACTCGGGCCCCAGGGCAGGCCCCATGCCCTCGAGCCGGTGAGCGGCGCGCTCTTCCAGTACCAGCCCCCCGGGGAGAATGCCGGCGGCCCCAGCGCGGTGGAGTTCCGCCTCGGCCCGGACGGCCGCGCCGCCGGGATGCGGATCGACAACCTCGACACCTCCGGCCAGGGCCAGCTGTGGCGTCTGGCGCCCGTGAGCGGGCAGCCTTGAGCGCCGAAATCCTGCTGGAGGGGCCGCCGCTGGAGCGGATCACGCCCCTGGAGCAGCTGCTGCAGCGGGGCCTGGCCAGGGCTGCACCCCCGCCGCCGCAGGCGTTGATCAGCCGCGAGGGCAGCATCAGCTGGCAGGAGCTGGAGCAGCGGAGCGCCCGGCTGGCCGCCCACTACCGGCAGCTCGGCCTGCGCCCGGGAGACCGGCTGGCCTCCCTGCTGCCGAACCGCTCCGCCACGGTGCTGCACCTGCTGGCCTGCCTGCGGGCCGGCGTGGTGGCCACCCCACTGAACTACCGCTACACCGCTCCGGAGCTCGACTACGCCCTCACCACCAGCGGCGCCCGGCTGCTGCTCTTCCATGCCTAGCGGGCCGCGGACGTGGCCGCCTCCCAGGCGGTGCCGGCCCTGCCCATGGGCACCCTGGTGCTGGGCGGCCCCCCCGGCCCCGGGAGTTTCGAGCAGCTGCTGGCCACAGCGCCACCGGAGCCGCAGCCGCAGCCGGAGCTAGCCCCCCGGAACGAGGAGGCGCCGGCCCTGATCTTCTTCACCTCCGGCAGCACCGCCCGCCCCAAGGGGGTCACCCACAGCCGCCTCAGCCTCGCCGTGGTGCTGAGCAGCACCGCCCAGGGCCTCGGCTTCAGGCCGGAGGATCGCTTCCTGGCCGGCACCTCCCTGGCCCACGTCGGCGGCGCCACCAGCGCCCTGGCGGCCCTGCTGGCCGGCAGCACCCTGGTGCTCTCCCACAGCAGCGACAGCGCCGAGATCTGCTGGCTGCTGCAGCACAGCGGCGCCACCGTGCTCAAACTGCTGCCGGCGGCCCTCTTCTCCCTGGTGCGCGATCCGGCGCTGCAGCCCCTGGATCTGGCCAGCCTGCGGCTCTGCGTCTCCGGCGGCGACCACATCCCCGCTGAACTGCAGAGGGAATTCACCGCGCTGGCCGGCTTTCCCGTGGACGAGCTCTACGGCATGACCGAAGTGGGCATGGTGGCCCTCAACCCCCCCGGGGAGGGGCTGCGGCCCGGCTCCCTCGGTCGCCCCTCCGCGGGGGTGCGGATGGCCGTGCGCCGCCCGGACGGCAGCGGCTGCGCCACCGGCGAGAACGGCGACCTCTGGATCCACTCCGGCGGCTGCATGAGCGGCTACTGGAACAACCCCGCCGCCACCGCCGCGGTGCGGCGGGAGGGCTGGCTCAACAGCGGCGATGTGATGCACGCCGACGCGGATGGCTACCTCTGGTTCGCCGGCCGCCGCAAGCAGATCATCGTGCACGACAGCTCCAACATCTGCCCCCAGGACGTGGAGGACGTGCTGCTCGATCATCCCGCCGTGGCGGAGGCGGGGGTGGTGGGCATCCACGATCTGGTGCACGGCGAGGACGTGCGCGCCTACATCAGCCTGCGCCAGCCGCCCGCCGCCGATCCGGTGGGGCTGGAGCGGGAGCTGATCGCCTTCGCCCGCGAGCGGATCGGCTACAAAGCGCCCGAGCAGATCGTGGTGCTGCCCTCCCTACCCCTGAACGCCACCGGCAAGGTCGACCGGCTGGCCCTGAAGCGCCTGGCCGAGGGCACGCCCGCACCGGCCTAGCCTCCGGCTGACGCGGCCCCCTCGATGCGGTTCCTGGCGCTCGCCATCCTCCTGTTCCTGCTTGCCTTCTTCGCGGCCGGGGAGTTCTCCCTGATCCGCCTGCGGCCCAGCCGGGTGCAGCAATTGGTGGAGGCCGGCGAGCCGGGCGCCCGGGCGGTGGCACGGCTGCAGCAGCGGATGCGGCGGGCCCTGGTGGCCACCCAGCTGGGCACGGCCCTGGCCCTGGTGGCGATCGGCTGGACAGGCCGCGACCTCGTGGATGGTTTCGGTGGGCCCGCCACGGACCCCAGCCTGCGCCCCTGGCTGCTGGCGGGCGTGTTCCTGGCCCTGGTGCTGCTCGCCACCCTGCTGGGGGGCCTGGTGCCCAAGGCCTGGGTGCTGCACCGGCCGGAGGGCTCGGCCCTGCGGCTGGCGCCGCTGCTGGAATCGGTGAGCCGCACCCTGGCGCCGCTGCTGCTGCTGATCGAGCGGCTGGGGGGGGTGGTGCTGCGGCTGTTCAGCCTGCCCCGCAACTGGGATGAACTGGTGCCGGTGCTCTCGGCCGCCGAACTGGAAACCCTGATCGAGAGCGGCAGCGTCACGGGCCTCCAGCCCGATGAGCGCAACATCCTCGAAGGGGTCTTCTCCCTGCGGGACACCCTGGTGCGGGAGGTGATGGTGCCCCGCTCCGGCATGGAGACCCTGCCGGTGGGCGTGACCTTCGCCGCGATGATGGAGGCGGTGCACAGCACCCACCACGCCCGCTTTCCGGTGATCGGCCAGTCGCTCGACGATGTGCATGGCCTGCTGGACCTGCGCCGCCTGGCCGAGCCGATCGCCCGCGGCCTCCTGCAGCCCGACACCCCCCTGGATCCCTATGTGCTGCCGGTGGAGCGGGTGCAGGAGAGCGCCTCCCTGGCGGATCTGCTGCCCCTGATCCGCAGCGGCCATCCCCTGCTGGTGGTGGTGGACGAGCACGGCGGCACCGAGGGGCTGGTGACCGTGGCCGACCTCACCGGCGAGATCGTGGGCGAGGAGGACGACGCCGCCAGCGACGCCGAGGACCTGCTGCAGCTGCCGGACGATGCCTGGTCGGTGGCGGGGGACTTGGAGATCTTCGAGCTTAACCGCCAGCTGGGGCTGCGGCTGCCGGAGGCCGAGGGGCACCACACCCTGGCGGGCTTCCTGCTGGAGCGGCTGCAGCACATCCCCGCCCCGGGCGAGACCCTGGGCTGGAAGGGCTACCAGTTCACGGTGGTGGCCATGGATGGCCCCCGCATCGAGCGGGTGCGGATCAACCGCCGCCCCGGCTGAGCCGAGGGGGCGGCTGGAACGCGCTGCGATGATCCCGCTGCGATGATCCCGCTGTCGTGCGGCCTGCCGTCATGAAGCCCGTCAAGGTTGGTGTGATCGGCATCGGCAACATGGGCTGGCACCATGCCCGCGTGCTCAGCCTGCTCCGCGATGCGGAACTGGTGGGGGTGGCCGATCCCGATGAGGCCCGCGGCCAGCTGGCCGTGGAGCAGTTCGGCTGCCACTGGTTCGCCGACTACCGCACGATGCTGGAGCACGTGGAGGCGGTGTGCATCGCCGTGCCGACCCTGCTGCACCACCGCGTGGGCCTGCACTGCCTCGAGGCGGGCCTGCACGTGCTGATCGAGAAGCCGATCGCCGCCAGCCAGGAGGAGGCCGCCGACCTGATCCGCGCCGCCTCCGCCGCCGGCCGGCTGCTGCAGGTGGGACACATCGAGCGCTTCAACCCCGCCTTCCGCGAGCTGGTGAAGGTGGTGGCCAATGAGGAGGTGGTGGTGCTGGAGGCCCGCCGCCACAGCCCCAACGCCGATCGGGCCAACGATGTGTCGGTGGTGCTCGACCTGATGATCCACGACATCGACCTTGTGCTGGAGCTGGCCCGGGCGCTGGTGGTGCGGCTGGCGGCCGCCGGCGGCCGCAGCGCCGAGGGCCCGATCGACTACGTGAACGCCACCCTCGGCTTCGCCAACGGCGTGGTGGCCAGCCTCACGGCCAGCAAGATGGCTCACCGCAAGATCCGCAGCCTCAGCGCCCACTGCCGCAGCAGCCTGATGGAAACGGATTTCCTCAACCACAACCTCCGCATCCACCGCCGCTCCCACGGCTCGGTGAGCGCCGAGCACGGCGAACTGGTGTATCGCAACGATGGCTTCATCGAGGAGGTGAGCACCACCTCGATCGAACCGCTCTACGCCGAGCTTGAGCACTTCCTCCAGTGCGTGCGCGGCGAGGAGACCCCGGCGGTGGATGGCCTGCAGGCCTCCCGGGCCCTGCAGCTGGCCGATCTGATCGAGCAG
>JBJTWS010000357.1:0-3727 GCA_046081905.1 Synechococcus sp.
GGTAGCAACCGGCAACCTTTCGGGCGAGGTGGTTCACATAGGCCGTGTCGTATTCGAAGGTGACCGGAGAAAAGCGGGCGGCAGGCCCAGGATCGATCGCCTCGATCACAGTCCACACACCGTCCCTGGCGTGACCCAGCAGCACGCCACCAGTTTCATTGGGGTGTTGCTCGAACGTCTCGGCCACGATCGCGGCATGGGCACGGCGGGAGAAGACCACCTGCGGGGATCGCAGCGGCACGTTCGCCAAAGAAAAGGCGGGGGGAAGTGTGGGCATCGCTCAGATCCGGTGACCCGCGAACTGGTCGGTGCTGAGCTCACCGAGCATCCAGAGTTCAAAGGCGGCGATCCACTTGGCGGTCCAGGCCAGGCTGCTGGCCGCCGTACTGGAGTGATGGGAGTCGCGCCGGAAGGCGGAGGTCTCCACGGTGCAGATGCTGATGTCGCCGCTTTCGGGATGCCAGAGCGTGTGGGGAATCGGTTCGCCGAGCTGCTCGCTGATGGCCACCAGGTCGGGCTCGATCGGGAACACCTGGATCGAGCCGGCATGGGCATCATTGTGGGGATGGTCGTGGTCGTAGATCACCTGCAGATGCCAGATCCGATGGCTACCGGGTACACCACTGACCAGCGAACCCAGCCAGGAGAGGCGTCCATCGCGGAGTCGGTCGGAGCGGAACTGCGGGAAGAATCGCTGCATCGCCTCCTGCTCTCCCTTGAGGAGATCGGGATCCCGCTCGTACCAGTAGAGGGATGGCGCAGCGAGCTTCCCTTCCGGCACGGTGATCGCCACTTCGTTGTCATCGCGCTCACTCAGGGGGCGGATCGCACCCTGCTGGGTCACGATCACCTTCTCTCCGCGCAGCAGTTGGGCAGCCAGTTGCCTGCGTCGCTCGGCGGCGGCGTCCCTGGGGGCCTGGGGCATGGATCTCTGTGGAGCTCTCCCCATGCTCCGGGGAGTGGGCCGCCCAGAGGCTGATCTTCGTGCGAAGAACGAGGGTACTGGGCGATCAGTGGCTGGGGTTGTGCAGATGACGGCCGCAGTGGCCGATCACCACCTGGCCGAGGGCTTCATCCCAGCAGAAGTGGATGCGGAGGGTACGGCTTTCAGAATCCTTGGCACCGATCTTGAGATGCTGCCACATCTCCACGGTCTTGCCGCCATAGGAAAACGTTCGTTCCCTGCGGGCCTGGGTGTTGTTCTCGATCGTCTGGGATTCCCGGGGGGCATAGCTGCGACCGCCGAACACCTGTCCGGCAATCCGATCAGGAGCACCGGCCAGCTTCTGCTCGCGGTAGCTGGTGGCGAGCAGCCAGAGCAACTCGAACAGCTGGTCGCCATGTTCAAAGCCCCGGGCCTGATCCGCTGAGCTCCAGGCACTGTCGAGCACGAGCAGGTGGCCAGGGCAGAGCTCTTCGCTCACCAGCTCCAGGCACTGGCGGGGCTTGAGGCGAGCACTGCCGGCGATCCCGCGCAGGCTCTTCAGCAGACGGTCCATCACCACCTGCTCGCTCACCTGCCCATTCGGGCCATCCCATGGGGTATTACTCCACTCCAACGCCGTGCCCCCCGCTCCTGCCTGCTCGAGATACTGGAGTTCGAGCCGCAGCGTGTCGCGCTCGTTGCTGCTCTGCTCCAGCTGATCGGTCAGCGCCTTGTTCTCGGCCAGGGCCAGCTGAAGTTCCTGCTCCCGCAGATCCAGCTGCTGCCGGAGCTCGCCTTCCACTGTCTGCGCCAGCTCGATGGCCTGCTCTCCCTGTTGCTGGGCCTGTTCCGCCCGTCGCTCCCAGGCCGTCCGGCTGGATTCGTACTCGCGCCGGAGCCGCCGCTCCTCCGCCCGGCTGGCCTCCAGCCGTGTATTGATCTCCTCCTGCTTCTCTTCGAGCTCCTTGAGACGCTCCGTCCGTTCACGCACCCGGGTGGATTCACTCGGCACCCCAAAGAGCGAGCGGATCTGCTCCTCCACCTGCTCCGGATCCGCCGGAGCCCTGCCACTGCTGTCGGTGAGGCTGAGGTACCAGGGGTAGTGGCGTCCGTCCTGGGTGGGGTAGTAGCTGTAGCCGCACTTGCTCACGTCGTAGCTGGCGGCCAGCAACTCCTGCAGCTCGCGGAAGGCGGTTTCGGTGCAGCTGATCACCAGCCGGAGCTTGTCGGCACCGCTGGTGCGATCGAAATCCCAGGCAAAGGCGCTGGTGACACCCAGCTCCCGCAACCTCCTGCTGGCCGAGGCGATGGGGACGGAGATCTGCAGCCGGAAGGCATCACGCCGGGATGTGGTGGCCATGCCGCTCACCACCGCTGCCAGGCCCGTGGACACGTCCGGCACCTCTGCTGCGATCAGCGTCGCCATGTCCCTGGGGATGTAGCCGATCCACTGCTCCTTCCAGAACACCTTCACAGCATTGGGATCCCACTCGTTGGAGGGCTCATGCTGCAGGGTGAGGGGATCGCCGATGGCGATGCCGAGCGCCATCTTCTCGGCAGCGTGATCGAGCTTGTAGGCCAGGAAGGTGGTGAGGATCTCGCCACGGCTCCGCTGCTGACGCCTGCGCCGCGCCGCCTGGCGCTCGGAACTGCCGGACTCGTCCAGATGCTGCAGGCGCTGAAACAGATTGTCCTTGGGCGCCATGGCCCCAGCGCAACGGATTCCCCAGCAAGGCTAAGGAGAGCCGCCCAGCTCCACCACCTGGTCAGCAAAGGCGCCATAGGCTTCGGGATCACAGGTCAGCAGGATCACCTGCAGGCCGCGTTCCACGGCGGTGCCGAGCATGCGCTTCACCAGATCGATCCGCTCGGGGTCGGAGTTCGTGAAGGCGTCATCGAACACCAGGGGCAGACAGCCGTCGTGGGAATCTTTCAGCACATCGGCCATCGAGAGCCGCAGGGCCGCTGCGAGCTGCTCGCGCATGCCACCACTGAGGGCATCGAAGTCGTAGTACTCCTGGCCGCGTCGCAGCTGCAGACCCTGGAATCCCCTGGCCTGGTCGTAGCCGAGTCTGGCGCTCACCCCTGCAGGATCGAGGGGGCGGAGATACTCCCCGATCGCACGGGCCAACGGTTCGCTATAGCGGCTGGAGAGATCGGCCTGGGCCTCCTGAAACAGCTGCTGCAGCAACTGCTGGGCCTTCGTCAGGCGCACCAGTTGGCCGTGGTCAGCCTCGGCTGTTTCCAACTGCAGCCGGGCCTGCTCCACCGCCGCGAAGGGATCTTGGCTGCTGATGCTGTCGCAGCGCTGCTTGGCGGCCCCCCGCTGATCCAGCAGCACCTCCTGACGCCTGGTGATCGCCTCCAGCTCGTTCTGGAGTCGCTGCTGTTCTGCTTCGGCGTCCTGGCTTCCCAGCTCAGCCCGTTCGGCCAGCAGCCGGGTGAGCCCGGCTTCGGCCTCCTGGCGCTCCTGGCTCAGCGCCTTGAGCCTGGCCTCCACCACATCGCGCGCCCCCTCCCGCTCGATGTGCTTCTCCAGCCGCTGCTCACGATCGGCCAGTTCAGCGCGCACCACCTCAAGCTGGCTGGCCTCACTGAGCCGCTGCTGCTGAAACGCCTGCAGCGCAGATCGGGCGGCCTCCAGCTCCCGCTCGGCGACCTCGAAAGCCTTGAGGTGTGTGAGGCAGTGGCACTGATCTTGCGCTGCAGGTCCTGCAGGGCATCGAGGTCCTGCGGAAGAGGGTGCTCCTCCTCCAGCGCCACGCGGGTCGCCGCCATCCCCTGAAGCTCGGTATCGAGCGC
>JBJTWS010000358.1:0-16810 GCA_046081905.1 Synechococcus sp.
GGGAGCGATGGACGGGGACAATCAGCCGAAACGCAACATCTCCGGCCCTTCCAACGGGGGCCTGTCTCCCGACAGCAGCGGGAGCAGGGCCTCCTTGATCCGCTGGGCCGAGGGAGGACATCCCGGCAACCAGACATTCACCGGAATCACCGCATGCAACGGCAACACCCGCTCCAGGAGCTCCGGCACGATGCCGGGGGCGTGGGGATGCTGGGCGCCGCTGTCGGCGAGTTCCACGTAGCCCCGCTCCAGCACCGAGTCGCGGCTGCCGGCCCCCGTGGCGCACCAGAGGTTGCGCATCCCGGGCACGTTGGCGCTGATGGCGCAGTCGCCGAACGACACCACCAGGCGGCTGCGCTCGCGCAGCTGCCGGGCGAGGGCAAGGTTGTCGGCATTGGCCACCGCTCCCTCCACCAGGCAGAGGTCCACCCCGGGCGGGAACACCTTCACATCGCTGGCCACCGGCGAGAACACGATGTCCGCCACGGCTGCCAGATCGAAGAGGAACTCATCGAGATCCAGCAGCGACATGTGGCAGCCGCTGCAGCCCGCCAGCCACACCGTGGCCAGCCGCAGCCGGCGCGGGGATCCACCGGCAGGGGGCGGGGAGGCGCTCATGGGCAGTCCTCCGGGTGGAGCCAGCAGTGCTGGTCGCGGGCCTGCCGCAGCCAGGCCGCCCGGGCCGGCTGGCCGTGCTTCTCGGCGGTGGTGTCCTCCTTGGGGAAGAGGGCGCCGGTGGGGCACACCTCCACGCACTTGCCGCAGTGGGTGCAGCTGTCCACCTCCCCCCAGGGCTGATCCAGCCCCGCCACGATCCGGCAGTGCCGGCCCCGCTCGGCCACATCCCACACGTGGGCGCCCTCGATCTCGTCGCACACCCGCACGCAGCGGGTGCAGAGGATGCAGCGGTTGTGGTCGAGGCCGAAGCGGCTGTGGGAGAGATCCACGGCGCGGTTCGGGTACTGGTAGGGGAAGTGGGCGTGGTCCATGCCCACCGCCGCCGCCACCGCCTGCAGCTCGCAGCTGCCGTTGGCCACGCAGAAGGCGCAGACGTGGTTGCCCTCCGCGAAGAACAGCTCCACCGCCATGCGCCGGTAGGTGCGCAGCTCCGGCGTGTCGGTCTGCACCGCCATCCCCTCGGCCGCGGCGGTGACGCAGGCGGGCAGCAGCTTGTTCTGGCCCTCCACCGCCACCAGGCAGAGGCGGCAGGCCCCCACGGGGCTGAGGCCCTCCAGGTGGCAGAGGGTGGGCAGGGCCGCCCCCACCCTTCGGCAGCACTCCAGCAGGCTGGTGTCGAGCGGCACCGCCACATCGGTGCCATTCACCCGCAGGGTCACCACGCTCATGGGGCGTCTCCCAGGGGGGGAGCTCCGCAGGCGGCCTTGTACTCGGCGCGGAAGAAGCGCAGGGTGCTCAGCACCGGATTGGGGGCCGATTGCCCCAGACCGCAGAGGCTGGTGGCCTTCACCATGGAGCAGAGCTCCTCCAGCTGTGCCAGGTCGGCGGGGCGGGCGCGCCGCTCCACGAAGCGATCCAGCAGCTGGCCCAGCTGCACGGTGCCGGCGCGGCAGGGGAGGCACTTGCCGCAGCTCTCGGCCTCGCAGAAGCCCATGAAGTAGCGGGCCAGCTCCGGCATCGGCAGGTGCTCGTCGATCACCACCATGCCGCCGGAGCCGATGATCGAACCGAGCGCCGCGAAGGCGGCGTAGGTGATCGGCGTATCGAGCAGGGCCGCGGGGATGCAGCCGCCCGAGGGGCCGCCGGTCTGCACCGCCTTCACGGCACCATCCGGACATCCCCCGCCCATCTCCTCCACCACGGTGCGCAGTGGGATGCCCAGGGGCACCTCCACCAGGCCCGTGTGGCGGATCGCCCCGGAGAGGGCGAACACCTTGGTGCCGCGGCTGCCCTCCGCGCCCAGCGCCCCATACCAGGCGCCGCCCCGCTCGAGGATCCCCGGGATCGCCGCCAGGGTTTCCACGTTGTTGATCAGGGTGGGCAGCGTCCACAGGCCCGCCTCCGCCGGGTAGGGGGGGCGCGGCCGCGGCGTGCCCCGCTCCCCCTGGATCGAGTGCAGCAGGGCCGTTTCCTTGCCGCACACGTAGGCGCCAGCCCCCACCCGCAGGTCGAGGCGCAGGTCGAAGCGGCTGCCGAGGATGGCGCTGCCCAGCAGCCCCCGCGCCCGGGCCTGCTCCAGGGCCCGCCGCAGGCGCTCGATCGCCAGGGGGTATTCGGCGCGCACATACACGTAGCCCCGGTCGGCCCCCACCGCGTAGGCGGCGATCGCCATCCCCTCCAGCAGGCGGTGGGGATCGCCCTCCAGCACGCTGCGGTCCATGAAGGCACCTGGGTCGCCCTCGTCGGCGTTGGCCACCACGTAGCGCCGGCCGGGGGGCTGCTGGGCCACGGTGTCCCACTTGAGCGCCGTGGGGTAGCCGGCCCCGCCGCGGCCCCGCAGGCCGCTGCGGCGGATCTCCTCGCGCACCTGCTCCGGGGTGAATTCCTGCAGCACCCGCTGCAGCTGTCCGTAGGCGCCGTGGGCGAGGGCGTCGTCGAGGTCGTCGGGGTTGATGCGGCCGCACTGCTGCAGCACCACCGGCTCCTGCAGCCGGAAGAAGGGGCTGTTCAGATCGATGCGGTGGGGCGCGAGGCGCTCCTGGTTCCCCGCCAGCAGGTCGGCGGCCTGGCCTGGGCCCAGCCCGCCGTAGAGCTCCGGCCCCTCGCTGCTCTCGCGGGCCACCAGGGGGCCGCGGCCGCAGAGCTTCAGGCAGCCCACCGGCTTGATCGTCACCGGGCTCCCCTCGCTGCCGGCGCGGGCGCGGGCCTCCAGCAGGGCCCGCTGCAGGGCGGCGCCGCCGGCGCCGCGGCAGCCGCTGGCGTTGCAGCAGCGCAGCACCACCGGAGCGCGGGGATCCCCGCTCATGGACCCTCCTCCCCTGGCTCCGGTCCTGCGCCGCCGGGCAGCCCCAGGGCCGCCAGTGCCGGGGCCAGCGCACCGGGCTCCAGCGGCAGGGGCCCGGCCAGGGTGCCATCCACCACCAGCACCGGTGCCTGGCCGCAGGCCCCCACGCAGCCGCTCTCCTCCAGGTCCCAGGGGCTGCCGGGGCCCAGCAGGCCGGCGTGCCGGAGCCGCTGCTGCAGCTGCTGCCGCAGCCGCTGCCCGCCCCGCACGAAGCAGGCGGTGCCGAGGCACACGGCGCAGCGGTGCGGCGGGGCCGGCTGACGCCGGAACAGGTGGTAGAAGCTGGCCACCCCCACCACGTGGCTGGGGGGCAGCCGCATCGTGCGCGCCACCTGGGCCAGCAGCGGATCCGAGAGGTGGCTAAGCGCTGCTGCAGCCGGTGCAGCACCTCGATCAGGGCGTCGCCGCCGCCGGTTTCGGCGATCAGGGCCCGGATCGCCTCGGCGTGCTCGGCTGTGCGCTCGGGGGCGGCGGACACGGGCGATGCGGGGCGGCCTCGGCTCTGCCCTAGCCAGGAGCAGCGGGATTGTCAGTGCCGCAGGTCCGCTGGCGGAGTCTCAGGTCTCGTTGCCGCCGAACATGTCGTCGTAGCCCTCGTAGGGGTCGAACTCGCTCCAGCCCGGGCTCGCCTCATCCAGGAGTCCGAAGCGGGCCGCCTCGTCGTCCATCAGCGTGTTGCCGGTGGGGCGGGTATCGCAGGTGACGCCGCCATCGGTGTCCTGCACGCAGTTGTCGAACACCAGGCCGGCGCGGGCGGCGCCCACCGGGACCAGCAGCAGGGTGGCGGCCGCCGCGAGCAGGGGCAGGCGCAGAAGGGGGGGCATGGCTCCGGGGTCCCGCAGGGCTTGGCTCCACTCTGGAGGAGGGGCTTCCGCCTGGCGCCTGCCGGCTGGGATGATGGCCCCCAGCTTCCTGGATCCGCGCATGTACACCGACTGGACGGCCGTGGCTCTGCTGCTGCTCACCGCTGCTCCCCTGGCCGTGGTGGTGGGCACCGCGGCCTTCTTCATCTGGAAGCAGAAGCGCTCGTCTGTGCGGTGACGGCTTCGGTCAGGGACGGCGACCAGCGCCCCTCGATCAGCCCGATCAACCCCTGGCCCATCGCCTGGAGGGGGCGGCGGCCCTGGCCCAGGCAGTCGAGGCAGGTGCGGAACTGTTGATCGCCGCGTCTGAGGATGCCACTGCCTCCGCACTGTCGGCAGGGTGCGGCATGGGTGGCGACAGGGCTGGCGACAGGGCTGGCGACTCGGTGGGTCTGCAAATCAGAACGGGCCATCTTCCGGATCTCCTGGTGTGCGGGGCGGGGCGCCAATGCGGCCTCTCGCCGAGTGGTTCAAGTGTGGTGGGTTTCTGTCGTTCTGATCCCGAAACCTTCCTTAAGCCTGGGTCGCGCCTCCTCCAGCAGCTCGCTGGCCTCCAGGCGGCTGCCGGGGGGTACCCAGCC
Source organism: Synechococcus sp. (assembly GCA_046081905.1). GTDB lineage: Bacteria > Cyanobacteriota > Cyanobacteriia > PCC-6307 > Cyanobiaceae > CBW1002. The sequence goes on from JBJTWS010000358.1 coordinate 4,407, forward strand.
CAGGCTGGCGGCCATCAGGCCAATCACGGCGGGGGCGTCGAGTCCCTGCTGCCGCAGCCCCTCCAGGCCTTCGGCGCCCTCCCGCTTGCTGAGGCGCCGGCCGCCTTCGTCGCGCCACAGGGGCAGATGGCCGTAGCGGGGCGGCGACACCCCCAGGGCGGCCATCACCCCCACCTGGGCGCCGGTGGCCCACCAGAGGTCGTCGCCGCGCACCACATCGCTGATGCCCAGCAGCAGTTCGTCCACCGCCGTGGCCAGGTGATAGGCGAGGAAGCCATCGGCCCGGCGCAGCACCACATCGCCCACCTCCCCGGCCGCATCCAGCACGCCGGCTTCTCCCCAGCGCTCCGTCCAGCGCAGGTCCCCGGCTTCCATCCGCAGACGCCAGCTGGGCAGCCGCCCCTGCTGCGGACCCCAGTGGGGCACCACGCGGCGGCAGTGGCCTGGGTACACCGCCGGGCGCCCGTGGGGGGCGGAAATATCCGCCAGGAGGCGGCGGCTGCAGCGGCAGGGGTAGAGCCGACCCTGGCGCCGCAGGGCTGAGAGCACCGTGCCGTACACCCCCCGCCGTTCGCTCTGGCGGATCGGCGGGCCGTCCCAGTGGAGGCCCAGCCACTGCAGATCGGCCAGGATCGAGGCCTGGGCGCCGGGGCGGTTGCGGGGGGTGTCGAGGTCGTCGAGGCGCAGCAGCCATTCGCCGCCCGCCAGGCGGGCATCCAGCCAGCTCAGCAGGGCCGTGCGCAGGTTGCCCCGGTGCAGCGCCCCGGTGGGGGAGGGGGCATAGCGGCCGCGGTACCCCCGGCTGCGCTGCGCCAGGCCGCGCTGCAGCGCCTCCGCGAGGGGCTCGGGCAGGGGCAGGGGGGACAACGGCGTGGGTGCAGGAAAAGCACAAAAAAGGCGGCCCCGCGGGACCGCCCAGGCCGCAACGGCGGCGCGGGCTCAGCCCTGCACGCGGTCCTTGAACATTTTGCCGGCGGTGAAGGCGGGCACCTTCTTGGCCGGAATCTTGATCTTCTCGCCGGTCTTCGGGTTGAGGCCCTGGCGCTCGGAGCGTTCGCGGGCCTCGAAGGAGCCGAAGCCCAGGATCGAAACCTTCTTGTCTTCCACAACGGAGTCGATGATCGTCTCGATCAGGGCATCGACCACCTGGGCTACATCGGTCTTGGTCTGCTCGGTGCGGGCGGCCACGAGGTTGACGAGATCTGCTTTGTTCATCGGACGGGAATAAATCTCAGGGCGGCGGTGGAGGGTTGGCAGGCCGGTGGGGGTTCTCCGACCGCCGGAATGGGGGGTGGCGCGCCAATGGTATGGGCACCGATCCGGCTCGGCAACACGACAGACTGCTTGCCGCAACGGATCTCGGCCAGTTTGGGCAGCGGGGATACCCCCGTCAAGCCGCCTTTGCCGCCTGGGCGGCGAGGGAACCGAGCAGGGCTTCTCCTCCCCCCACGAGCTTTTCGCCCCGCAGGGCCCCGAGGCCGCCGCCGCAGGCGATCCAGCCGGGGGAGCCCGGCGGCAGCCAGTGGTGCAGCGCCTCCAGGCTGCGCCGCTGGCGGCCCCAGTGGAAGGTGCGGGGCTGGCGCAGGGGTGCCAGCTGGCCCGGCGCCGTGGGCGCCAGCAACCGGCCGCAGAAGAGCAGATCCAGCTCCGCCGTGGCGGGCGGCTGGACGTGGACCACGCAGGAGCCCGGCGTGGGGCCTGGCGTCCACAGCAGCTGCAGGCCTTCGCCGAGCTCCGTCTCCCGGCTCCAGGGGGTGAGGCCCGGCAGGTTCGGCAGCAGGTACGCCTCCTGCTCCTGCACCAGCACCGGCCAGGGGAGCCGCTCCCGCCAGCGGGTCACCTTGCCGTGCCCCTCGCGGCTGGTGAGCACGATCCAGCCATGGCCGCCGCCGCTCGCCTCCCGCCGCTCCTCCAGAAAGGCCTGGTTGGCGCCGGTGAGGGCCGGGCAGTCGACCAGCAGCAGGCCCTCGCGCAGCTCCAGCAGCCAGGCGGTGCCCCCCTGCAGGTCCCGGCTGGGGGCGAAGCACCACAGGCCCGGCCGCACCTGCTGGGGCGGACGGCCCGGCTCCGGCACCGGGGGGGAGGGGGTGGAGAGGGTGGCCAGGGGAACCGGGGCGGCGGACCGCCTCCATTGAACCGGCCGGGGTGCCGGCCCGGCTCCTGACCTAGTTTGTGGGTGCCCCAGGCCGGAACGCTTGGCATCCATCCGGATCGGTCACCCCTGGCCCCTGGGAGCGACCGTCACCCGCCACGGCGTGAATTTCTCCGTGGTCGCCCCGGCGGCCACCCGGGTGGAGCTGCTGCTCTTCGACGGGGCCGACGCCCGTGAACCCAGCCGGGTGATCGAATTCGATGCCCGTCACCGCTCCGGCGACCACTGGCATGGCGAAGTGGAGGGGCTGGGTCTGGGCTGCTGCTACGCCTACCGGGTCTTCGGGCCGATCCAGCCCGGCGGCCATGGGTTCAACCCCTCCAAGGTGCTGCTCGATCCCTGTGCCCGGGCGATCGCCGGCTGGGACACCTACCAGCGCGGCGCCGCGGTGGGCAATGTGCCCAACACCGGCGCCTGCCTCAAGGGGGTGGTGACCGAACGCGACAGCTTCGACTTCGAAGCGGCCCCCCGGCCGCGCCATCGCTGGCAGGCCAGCGTGATCTACGAGCTGCACGTGGGCGGCTTCACCCGAGGCTCCGCCTCCCCGGTGGCCCCGGAGCGGCGCGGCACCCTGCTGGGCCTGATCGACACGATCCCCTACCTGCGGGATCTGGGCGTGACCGCGGTGGAGCTGCTGCCGGTGATGGCCTTCGATCCGCAGGACGCCCCCCCGGGCCGCCGCAACCACTGGGGCTACAGCCCCCTGAGCTGGATGGCGCCCCACCCGGGCTACCTGCTGGGCGACGATCCCCTCCAGGCCCGCCAGCAGGTGCGGCAGCTGGTCAGCGCCTGCCACAGGGCCGGCCTGGAGGTGATCCTCGATGTGGTCTACAACCACACCACCGAAGGCAACCAGGACGGCCCCACCCTCAGCTGGCGCGGCTTCGGCGACCGCCTCTACTACCAGCAGAACGAGCGGGGCCAGTACCTCGACGTGAGCGGCTGCGGCAACACCATCGCCGCCAACCGGGCCCTGGTGCGCCGCCTGATCCTCGAATCCCTGCGCTGCTGGGCCGTGGAGCTGGGGGTGGATGGCTTCCGCTTCGATCTCGGCATCGCCCTCAGCCGCGGCGAGCAGCTGATGCCCCTCGACGATCCGCCGCTGTTCGAGGCGATCGAGGCGGATCCACAGCTCAGTGATCTGAAGCTGATCAGCGAGCCCTGGGACTGCGGTGGCCTCTACCGGCTGGCCGATTTCCCGGCCCGACGGGTGGCCACCTGGAACGGCCGCTTCCGCGATGACCTGCGCCGCTTCTGGAAGGGGGATGAGCGCACCTGCTGGCCCATGGGGCAACGGCTCTGCGGCAGCCCCGACCTCTACCCCGCCGCGCCGCCCCATCCCGGCCAGTGCATCGCCTTCCTCACCGCCCACGACGGCTTCACCCTGGCGGATCTGGTGAGCTTCAACGGCAAGCACAACCTGGCCAACGGGGAGGACAACCGCGACGGCGACAACCACAACAACAGCTGGAACCACGGCGTGGAGGGCCCCAGCAGCGACCATGCGGTGAGCGCCCTGCGGGAGCGGCAGATCCGCAACCTGCTGGCCTCGCTGCTGCTGGCCCCCGGGGTGCCGATGCTGCTCATGGGCGATGAGGTGCGCCGCAGCCAGGGGGGCAACAACAACACCTGGTGCCAGGACAACCCCCTGGGCTGGATGCACTGGCAGCCCGACGCCGATGACCTGGCCCTGCGCACCTACCTGCGCCGGTTGCTGCGCCTGCGCCGCCACCTGGCGCCGCTGCTGAACCCGGAAACCCCGCTGATCGACGGGGTGCAGGGGGAGTCCACCAGCACGATTCCCGCCCATACCTGGCGGGAATGGCACGGGGTGGAGCTGCGGCGCCCCGACTGGGCCAGCTGGTCCCACACCCTGGCCTGGAGCCTGCATGATCCCCACCATGGGGCCCTGCTCTGGTGCGGCATGAACGCCTACAGCAAGGCCATGCACTTCGACCTGCCCCCCTGCAGCGGCGGCTGGCTGCGGGTGATCGACACGGCCCTGCCTCCGGACCACGACCTGCCGGCCCGTCCGGATCGCTGGAGCCCCCCAGGAGCCCCGCTGGAGAGCCGCAGCCTCATGCTGATGCTGGCCGCCCCGCTGCTGACGGGCGTACATCTCGACCAGGAGCCCCGGCCCGGTTCCCCGGAGGCGGCCCCTCCCCTCCCCTAGGCCACCGCCGCCTCGATCGCCACCACCTGATCGCGCCCCTGCTGCTTGGCCCGGTACTTGGCGGCATCGGCCCGGGCGATCAGGGTGTCGGAGTCTTCCCCGGGACAGGCCAGGGTCACCCCGAGGCTGAAGGTGACCCGCAGGGGACCCGCGGTGGTGGGGATCGGGCTGTCGAGGTGGCGGCGGATCTTCTCTACGATCTCCAGGGCATTGGCAAGGTTCTGCACCCCCCGCAGCACGGCGATCAGTTCATCGCCTCCCACCCGTGCGGCCAGGTCATCGACCCGGAGGCTGCTGCGCAACCGCTCCGCCAGGGTGCGCAGCACCTGATCGCCCACGGCGTGGCCGTAGGTGTCGTTGATCGATTTGAAGCGGTCGACATCGCAGAAGAGCACCGCCGTGGCGGAGCCGTTGCGATGGATCTGGCCGCTGAGGGACTCGATCTGATGGAGGATCTCGCGCCGGTTCAGCAGGCCGGTGAGATCGTCGGTGCTGGCCCGGTGACGGATCTCCTCCTCGGCGGTCACCTCGGCATCCACGGTCCGCAGCGACCCCAACAGGCCATCGGGTTCGCCGGAGGCCGTGTAGAAGGTGCTGGCGTGGCTGTCCACCCAGTGCCAGTCGCCGTTGCGGGCGCGCATCCTGTAGCGGGCCCGCACCCGCTCGCCCCGGTGGATCTGCTCGAGATTGCGCTCGAAGCTGGCGATCTGCTCGGCGGTGAGAAAGTCGGTGAACCGCTGCCCGATCCAGTCATCGGGGCTCCAGCCGAGCATCGTCCGCAGGGCGGGCGACACCCAGAGCACGGTGCTGCCGCGCAGACGGATCACCGCGTCGGTGGAGTTATCGGCGAGGAGGCGGTAGTTCTCCTCGGATTCGGCGATGCGGCGGGCGTCGAACACCTGCTGCGACACATCCCGCCAGGTGACGCTGAGCAGATCCCCCACCTTGGCGGCGTGGATGTCGAAGTAGCGATCCCCCTGCTCCGGCTCGAAGTCCGGATAGAAGAAGTTGTCGAGGATCAGCGGCTCGCCGGTCTCCACCGTCTCGGCGAAGCGGGCGAACAGCCCCAGCTCCCGGGCCCGCGGCAGCAGATCCAGCAGCAGCGAACCGATCAGCCGGTGGCGATCCAGGCCCATGGCCTGGCAGCCGGTGCTGCTGGCCTTGGCGTAGTGGAAGTTCTCGATCGTGCCGCGCTCGTTGCGCACGGCCTCCAGGATCACCAGCGGATCGATCAGTGATTCCAGGGTGGCCCGCAGCTCGGCCCGTTCCCGGTGCAGATCCTCCTGGGCGGCGATCAGGTCGTTCACATCCCGCAGGGCCACCACCTCGCCGCTGGGTTCGCCGTCGCGGTCGTGCAGGGCCCGGGCCGTGATCGACATCCAGCGGAAGCCCTGCTCGGCCGAGCGCACCCGCATCAGGTAGTTCCCGGGTTCCTCCTGGGCTCCCCGGCTGCGCAGCTGCGCCTGCAGAGCCCGCAGCCGCAGCTGATCGTCTGGATGGATGCGCTCCATCAGGCGGCTGCCCAGCAGCTCCTCCTCCCTCCAGCCCAGGCTGCCCGCCGCGGTGGGCGAGATCCAGCGGATGCGATGGTCCTCGCTGGCCTCGAACACCACGTCGGAGGCGTTCTCCGCCAGCAGGCGGAAGCGGTGCTCCGAGGCGGCGAGGCGCTCGGCGGCCCGGTGCCGCTCGCTCACGTCGCGCCAGGTGAGGCTCACGGCATCGCCAACCTTCACCGCCCGGATTTCGCAGTGACGCCGGGGCAAGCCGTCCTCGTCGGCGCAGATCACATCGTCGAGCTGCAGCCGAATCCCGGTTTCGAGCACCCGGCGGTACTGCTCCAGCAGGGCGGGGGTGGCCTGGTTGGGCAGGGCGATGCGCAGGGTGCGTCCCATCAGTTGCCGGTGGGAAACGCAATGGGAGCGGCAGGCGGCGGCATTCACGCTGCTGATCAGGAAATCGTCGATCACGCCGCCCCCCCGGCGGATCGGGGTGAGCAGCAGGTGGGGATCCAGCAGGGTGTCGAGGGTGGCGTGCAGCAGGTCGCGCTGCTGGCGGAGTTCCAGCTGGGCCCGCACCTCCTGGCTGCTGTCCAGCACCTGCACATACACCCGCTGCACGGCCCCCGTGGCGTCGCGGCTGCAGCTGAGCGCCACGTCGCCCCAGATCACCTCCCCATCGCTGCGCAGCCACCGCAGCCTCTGCTGAACGTCGTTGCCCTGCCGGGCCAGCAGATCCCGGAGCTGGGTCTCCAGGGCGGCCCGCTCCTCCGGATGGAGGAGTTCCAGCCAGGGGCTTCCCAGGAGGGCTTTCGCCGTGCGCCCCACAAAGTGGCAGAAGGCCGGATTCACCGCCAGCAGGGTTCCGGATTCGGTGGCTTCACCCATGCCGATCGCCGCATGCTCGAAGGTGAGGCGCAGCTGCTCCTCCTAGGCGGCCAGCTGCAGTTCGGCCTGTTTGTGGGCCTCGATGTCGCGCCAGCCGCCCACCAGTTCCTTCACCTGGCCATTGTTTCCCCGCACGCCCCGCCCCTGCATGGCCACCCAGCGGTGGTGGCCGGAGCGGCAGCGCACGCGGAATTCGCAGCGCACGCCTTCGCCACGGAGGAAGGCGGCATCGGTCTGGTGGAGCACATCCAGATCGTCCGGGTGCACGAAACCCGCCAATGGCAGCCCGGTGAGCTCCTCCGGTCGCCAGCCGGTGAGGGAGGTGATCGCATCCGACACCCAGAGGGTCACCCCATCGGGGCGGGCCCGGAAGACCACGGCATTGGCGCTCTCGGCCAGGATCCGGTAGCCCTCCGCCTGCCGGCGGCTGGCTTCCTCCTGCCGGTGGCGCAGGGTCACATCCCGCTGCACGATCAGCCGCAGGCCCCCCTCGATCCCCTCCAGGGGCAGGGGGGTCTCGTCGCACTCCACCCAGTAGGGGGTGCCGTCGCGGTGGTGCTGGATCAGCTCCAGGCTGAGCGGATCTCCCCTCCGGCGGGCCTCCTCGAGCCGTTCCCGCTGCCGCGGGTCGGTCTGGGGCCCCAGCAGCCGGGCGGGGCTGCGGCCCAGCAGCTCGTGGCGTTCATAGCCGCTCTGGCGCAGGGCGGCTTCGTTGGCGTAGAGAATCACCGCGCCGGGGGGATCGGATGCGGTGACCCGGCTCACCAGCACCGCATCCCGCACCTGCTGCAGCAGTAGACCCAGCAGGGGTTCCGGGCCGCTGTCCCCGCGGGTGGCCGTGGGCTCGTGGAGCAGCCCCACCCCCACGCCATCGTCGGTGCGGAACAGCCGCAGATGCAGCCGGCTCTGGCCCCGGGGGAGGTGTTCCTCAAGGGGCCCCTGGCTGGCCAGGGCAGGCCGGTGCCGCTCGATCACCGCCGCCAGTGCACTCCAGTGCTCCGCCAGCGGCTGGCCCAGCAGTGCCGCGCTGCCGTTGCCCAGTTGCCGGAGGGCCGTCTCATCGATGTGGCTCACCCGCCCGTCGCCATCGACCAGCAGCAGTCCATCCCCCGGCTGGAGGAGGAACTCGCGGATCCGGCCCGTGCGGTCGCGGGTCATCGCCGGGGCAGGAACAGCTGTTCCTACTCTGCCGCCAGCGGTAGCCGGGTGGCAGCCTCCGCCTTCGCCTCCTGCCGTTTCTGCCAGCGCAGGAAGGGCAGGGAGAGCACCACGGTGACCAGCAGATAGGCCAGAACCGCGATCTTCACGCCGGGCTGGCCGGCCGCATGGGTGGCGGCGAACAGCAGGGCCAGGCCCGGATTCCGCATCGAGGTGACCAGGGCCACGGTGGTGCGCTCCTGGGGTTCGGCCCGGGGGCCGGCCATGAGCAGGCCGATCGCCAGGGTGGCCAGCACCAGCACGGCCATCACCGCCAGGGCAAGCCGTTCCCGGCTCACGAAGGGCAGCAGCAGCGGGCCCGTGCGCACGAGCACCAGCAGGAGCAGCACCAGGAACAGGCTGTTGGCCAACCGGTTGAGGGGGGCCTCGATCCGCTCCGCCAGCTGCGGCTGGCCGTGGCGCAGCAGCATGCCCGCCGCCAGGGGCAGCAGCTGCACCCGCCCCACCTGCAGGGCCACCTCCAGCGGACCGATGTCCCAGCCGCTCAGCCCGAAGGCGCTGCGGAGGGCATCGGCCATCAGGGGAATCGAGGCGATCGCGGCCACCGCCGCGCTGGCCTGCAGCAGCGCAGCCAGCTGGCGGTCGCACCCCTGCTTGCCGGCCTTGCGGAGGGTGAGGGGCGCGCTGGGGGACACCACCATCAGCGCGATCGCCAGGCGGGCGGCGGGGCTGAGGGCCTGGCTGAAGGGCAGCTTCAGCAGCAGCAGGGCCGCCAGGGGCACCAGCAGGCAGGAGCCCAGCAGCACGCGCCCCACCAGGGCCGGCCGCCGCCGCAGCTGGGTGAGGGTGTCGACCGGCAGCCCCAGCCCCAGGTCGACCATGATCGTGAACAGGGTGGCGCCCGCGAACAGGGCGGAGGCCTGGGCCATGGGGCAGCGGCGGGAGGCAGCATGGATCCTGCTCCCTCCACGCGGCCATGGCATGCCCGTACCAACCGTCCCTGCTGCGGCTGCTGCACGGCGCCACCGCGCTGCTGGTGCTGGCGGCCTGGCTCAGTGGGCTGGTCGTGTACGGCCGCTACGACGGCCGCTGGGGGCGGCTGCCCTTCACGATCGGTGCCGGCTTGGACTGGATCGATCTGCTCGGCACCGGCGGCGTGCTGCTCTGGCCCCTGGCACTCCTGTTCGGCCTCTATGCGATCACCCTGGGGCGGCGCCGGTTGCGCAACCCCGCCAATGCCGTGGCGCTGCTGGCCCTGGCCCTGGCGGTGGGTAGCGGCAAGCTGATGAACGAGAACTGGCTGCGCGATGGCCAGCTGCAGCCGCTGGTGTACTCGCTCCACCTGCTCGGCTGGCTGGGGATCACCGCCGCGCTGCTCTGGCACCTGGCCGCATTGCGGCTTCGGGGGGGAACCCCGCTGCTGCGCTCCATGCTGAGCCTGCGGACCCGGCCGGGGGATCGACCCAGGGACTGGCCGGGGCAGGTGCGCCGCTTCCTCGCCTCCGGCCGCGCCTAGCTCTCTCCGGAGGAGCGCTGCACGCCGGCGGTGAGCCGGCGCATCTGCCGGCTTTCCAGTTCCAGCACCCGGCGGGCGAAATCCGGGTCGCGGTCGAGCAGGGAGTCGAAGGCTTCCACGGGCACCGCCAGCAGGCGGGTGGGGGTGGCCTCCGCCACGATCGTGCTCTCGGCGGCCGCGTGGCTGAGCACGTCGAGTTCGTCGAGGGCCTGGCCGCGCCGCAGGGGCTGGCTCCACTGCTCGTCTTCCAGCACGTGCAGGGCGGTGGCGGCCCCCTCGATCAGCAGCAGGAGCTCCCGGCAGGTGTCGCCGGCCTCGGTGATCACCGCGCCGGCCGCGAAGCCGCGGATCTCGGATCGCTCCGCCAGGGCCTCGAGGGTGGGGGTGGCGCAGCGGCCGAACACATCGCTGCCGGCCAGCACCAGCAGCTTCTCCAGGGCAGGGAACGCCGCCAGTGGTGGGGCCGCTGCTGCCGCTGACGCCTCCCGCTGCGGATCCTCGCCCCAGGCCAGCAGCTGGCGGGCGGTGGCCACCAGCAGCTCGGAAGTCCCGTTGCCGCCACTGCCGCCGCAGGTGCGTGCCAGGGAGAGGCCGCGGGGGGTATCCAGGCGGCAGAGCAGGAACAGGGCGGCGGCGGCGGCGATGGGGTTCCGGTCCTGCAGCCAGGTCTCGAGATCCCGCAGGGCCTCGGAGCGCTCCGGCGGTGCCTCGATCGGGGCCTGCCCCGGGCGGCTGCGGAGCGATTCGCTCAGAAGCTTGCGGGGAAGCCGCTGCAGGGCTCCGATCAGGGCCGAGGCCGCCTCGGAATCCTGCGGTTCCTGGCGCAGCAGCGGCTGGGCAGCCTCCACCAGCAACCCCTGGCGATCGCGCAGCCGCTCCTGCAGCACGCCCACCACCAGCGGTTCGCCGGCCTCGACCGCCACCCGCTCCAGGGCCGCCTCCAGCCGGACTAGGAGATCACAGCGCTCCACCAGCCAGGGGATGCGCCGCCGGGCCTCGCCCTCCGCCGTGAGCCCCGCCAGCACCGCGTCCCGCTCCTGGGGGGTGATCGTGAACTCCAGGGCCAGGGCCTCCAGGTCGCTGGCCTGGCGCCCACCGGAGCGGGCTGCGGGACGCTGCTGCAGCAGCAGCAGCCGCTCCAGGGATTTGCGGTAGCCACTCAGGCGGATCTGGTCCTCCAGGCTGCGGCGCTGATCGGGGTCGAGCAGGCCCGGATCCTCCACGCCCAGGGCATCGAGCACCTGCTGGTGCATCTCCTCGCCGATGTCGAGTTCCCGGCGCAGCTGGGCCAGCACCGCCAGGCTGCTGCTGCCGTTCACATAGCCCTCCTCGAGGGCCTCGCGCACCACGCCCTTGTAGGCCTCCAGTCGTTTCTGGCGGGTGAAGTCCGGCAGCACCTTGGCGAGCACATAGAGCTCATCGGGGGAGAGGTCGTCGAGGGAGCGGCCATCGAGGTGGAGGTCGCCCTCGAGCTCGAGGCGCTGGAGCTGGCGCCGGAAGCGGCCGGCCAGGTTCTCGCGGCCGTAGAGGGCCGGGCTGCGCCGCCAGGCCCGCACCATCCAGAGGGTGCTGGTGGCCACGATCAGCACATCGAAGCCGCCCTGCAGCCAGAGGGGCCCCTGCTGCAGCAGCGGCCGGCCGGCGAACAGAAAGAAGCCGTTCACCACCGCGTAGGTGGCGAGCACGAACACCCGGTGGCGCACCTGCAGGGGATCCACCGTGCGGCCGCGGCGCTGCAGCCGCCGGTGCCAGCCCGTCTCGAGGGCCCGCCCCGCCAGCCAGCCACCCCAGGTGCACAGCCCCAGGGTGAGCGGCACCGCCAGCAGGCGCGGCACGGCGATCGGTTGGCCCGCCAGATAGAAGCCGGGGGAGAACAGGGTGGCCAGCTGCTGGGGATCGCGGGCCCAGAAGCCGGAGAAGTAGTAGCTCCAGCTGCCGGCATAGAGGTAGTAGTAGAGGAAGTACCCCACCACCAGACCCACATAGCCGTAGCGCTCGAAGCTGAAGTCGCGGTTCGGCAGCCGCGCCCAGTAGAGCCGCTCGGCGTCGATGTCGATGCAGGGTTGCTGGCAGGCCACGCATGCGCTGCGCTCGCTGCCGTCGGCCTCCACGGTGCGGCACATCGACTGGGTGATCGTGCCGGAGTCCATGTGGGCCTTGCTGCCCAGCAGCCCCGCCGGGGTGGAGTAGATGCTCTGCACCGGTGCCATCGGGCAGAAGTACTGGCACCACGACTTGCCGCCGTAGTACCAGCCCACGAAGATTGCCGCGGCGATGGTGAGCAGCAGCCAGGCCGCCAGCAGGAGGCGGTCGGCGTTGAAGAAAAGGATGCGGCCGCAGAGGCCGAGGAAGAGCCAGCTGAACTGCACCTGGGAGTAGTGGCGTGCCAGCCAGGAGTCGGGAGGCACCTTCGCCAGTTGCTCGCTCACCTTGCCGGTGCGGGGATGGGTGCGGCGGATGTGGCGTTCGATCCCGAGGGCGCGGGGGATCTGCGAGAGGAAGGAGAGGGGGCAGATCCTGCGCCAGAGCTCATGGCCGAAGACGAGCAGCACCAGCACCCCGGCGGGCACGATCGCGCCCCAGAAGAGGGTGGCCCCCAGGGGAGCTGGGGCGTCCACCACGCATCGCCCCTGCACGTCGATGCAGTCCGGGGAGAGGCGGAAGGGATTCCAGGGCTGGTCGATGCGGCTGAGGGCGGCCGTCCAGGGGTCGTGGAGCAGGGAGGCGATGATTAGCAGCCAGCCGGTGGTGAGCACCCACCGGATGCCATGGAGCCGGCGCTCGGCGAGATGGGGGCCCATGGGGAGAACGAATCGGGCTCCATTGTGGGGAGCCTGGAGCGAGGCGGGGTGGTGGGGCCACGGGCCGATGCCGTGGCGTCCTAGGAGTGTGTCGCCCATACCGCCCGGCCAGGCGAGCGCAGCGAACACTGCGTCCGCAGACCGGATCTGTCCGGTACCGCATGCTTCTCGTCCTGTTGACCATTGCGATGGTGCTGATTCGTCTCTGACCGACTTGGCC
>JBJTWS010000359.1:0-14853 GCA_046081905.1 Synechococcus sp.
GGCGACCCACAGGCATGGAACAACTCCCAATGGAGACACTCCATATTCTATTGGCTATTTCCGGGACGGCACACTAGGAGTTTGTCGCCCATAAATAGCCCGCTCGGCGATCGCTGCGGCGATTGGGTGCGTTCACGTCGGCGGCTTTGCTGCTTTCTGCACTGAGCCCCTTCAATATGGGGCTCTTGCCCCCCTGGTTGCATCGCCTGGGCTGCTGGCCCTCATCCCGACGGCGCCACCAGCGCCTGCTGCTTGGATCGCCTGTATCTGAATAAGTTGAGTAGGTTGTGCGTGGCGGCGATCAGGTGCCACTCACCGTTCACCTTCTCCAGCCCCCGCAACAGGAAGCGTCGCAGGCCACGTGCTTCCTTGATCTGGCCGTTCACCGGTTCCACGATCGCTTTGCGTTGGGCGTACATCGCCGACCCCTTCTTGCTCCTGAGCTTGCGGGCCATGCGGGTCTTGGCATCGGCACCTCTGGGCAATGGCCCCCGCATCGGCGGAGGGGTTTGGCCGTGCGGCAGGCGGCCGGTGGCGATGTAGGCGTCGATGCCCTCATCGCTGCAGGCATTGGCGTTGTCCTCGCTCCAGTGGCCTGCGTCCAGAGTCATCACACCCGGCAGCTCACCAGCGCTGGCAGCGATCCGCTCCAGCATGGGTTCCAAGTGCTCCACGTCCGGCGGCTGGTTGCTGACGCCCACCACCATGATCACTTGGTGGACTCCGTCGACAGCCTGCTGGCAGTTGTAACCCTGCAGATACGACCCGCCGAATTGCATGAGATGGCTGTCGAGGTCAGTGAAGTTCCGCTGTGTCTTGTGGGTGGGTGAACTTCAGCTTTGCGAGCCAGGCCACGCCTGTGCATGGCGTCAGCCGCCAGCGGCTCCAGGTCAGCGTGCTCGGCCGCCTTGATCGCCTTCTCCTTGGCGGTCCTGGCCTTGACCTCTGCGGCCTCGGCTTTTTCCTCAACTCAGCCCGCTCAGTGGCCGGAGCGTCCGTCGCCTAGGCAGCCGCCGCTTTGGCCCTGGCTTCTTCTGCGTCCTCCTTCCGCTGCCGCGCAGCAGCGGCAGCGGTTTCCGCCTCCATCTCCTTGCGGGCCTGACGGATTTTTCGAGGCGGCCCTGCTTGTGGCGCAGCACGTCTGGCAGCTCGATGCCCAGGTTGCCCTTGCCGTAGCGGCGATCCTCCTGGGCATCGAGGATCTCGGCCTTGCGGATCAAGGCGTTGATCTCCTTCTCCAGCTCCTTCTCCGCCCTGAGCATCCGCTCGTGGCTCATGGCTTTGTGCTTGGAGTGGGGTTGCCCAGGTTTTGTGGACAAGTCGACAGGGGTCACGCCATGATCACCAGACTGTCCATCGATGACCAACCCCACACGCCTCCGGCGCCGGTTCACGGCGCAGCAGAAGGCCGAGGCCGTGGAGCTCTGCCTGCAGGAGGGTCTCTCCTGCAATGCCGTGGCCCAGCGGCTTGGGCTGCCCTCCAGCAGCCTGGCCCGCTGGGTCCGGCAGGCCCGCATTGATCGCGGCCAGGCTGCACCTGGCGACCAGGCTCTCCTCACCAGCGAGGAGCGCGCTGAGCTCAACCGGCTCCGCAAGGAGAACCGGGAGCTCAGGAGAGAAAAGGATTTTTTCAAGCTGGCGGCAGCGCACATCGCCAAGGAGCAGCTGTCGCCGAAAGGTTTCGCCTGATCGAGGAGCTCTCCGCTCAACACTCGGTGGCCTGGTTATGCCGGCAGCTGGGCGTCGCCCGCAGTGGTTTCTACGCCTGGCGGGAGCGGCAGGAGGCGCCGGGAAAGCGGGCGGCCGAGAACGCGGTGATCACCGCCGAGATCCAGACGGTGTTCCATGAGCACCGGGGTTTCTACGGCGCACCCCGGATCCACCAGGAGTTGGCCGCAACCGGTTTCCGGGTCGGTCGCCACCGCGTCGCCCGGCTGATGCGGCGGGCGCAGCTGAGGGCCCGGACCCGATGAGCATTCCGGCCCTGCTCCGGCAGCCGGCGGGGCGCTGTGGGGGTGGCGGAGAACCTGCTGCAGCAGGAGTTCCGGCCCCCGGCTCCCAACCGCTGCTGGGCCGGCGACATCACCTCCATCCGCACGACATCCGGCTGGCGGTATCTGGCCGTGTGGATTGATCTCTACAGCCGCCGTGTGGTGGGCTGGAAACTGGACGAACGGATGGACGCGGACCTGGTCATCGAGGCCCTCAACCTGGCACTGGGCCAGCGGCAGGTGGAGCCGGAGCAACTGCTGATCCACACCGATCAGGGGAGCCAGCACCGGGCCACCGACTACCGCAATCTGCTGCAGAAAAGACAGATTCTCTGCAGCATGTCGGCCAAGGGTTGCTGCTGGGACAATGCGGTGGTGGAGAGCTTCTTCTCCACCCTCTAGCCGAAGGCTTCTGCGAAGCAGTAGCTGGAGTTGGACCTCGATGACCATCGAGAGGCCCTGATTTCCCCCCAGCAGCTGCAGCGCAATCTGGCCTTCTGGATCGAGGGCTACTACAACCGCGAGCGGCGCCATTCAACGATCGGTTACCGCAACCCGATCGAGTACGAGCAGCAGTTCATCACTGCCTCTATACTCACCCCTGTGAACCCATGATCGGTGTCCACGAAATCGGGGTAACCCCATCCTGTGGCGATGTAGGCATCGATCCCCTGGTCAGCGCAGAGCTCAGCGTTGTCCTCGCTCCAGTAGCCCGCATCCGCCGTCATCACAGCGGGCAGAGCGCCAGCTGTGGCCGCGATGCGCTGCAGCATCGGCGCCAGGTGCTCGACATCCGGCGCCTGGTTGCTCACCCCGAGCGCCACGATCACCTGATGGTCGCTGTCAACCGCCAACTGGCAGTTGTAGCCCTGGATGTAGTGGCCATCAGATTTCATCAGGTGGCTGCCTGGATCCGTGAAATTCCGCTGGCTCTTCTGGGTTGGCGTGCCATCGGCCTTTCTCGCCAAACCGCGGCGCGGCATCGCATCTGCCGCCGGCGGTTCCAGATCCGGCGGTTCCACTCCGGCTTCCTTGGCTGCTGCGATCGCCTTCTCTCGTGCAGCTTTCGCTTTTGCTTCTGCTGCCTCCGCTCTCTTGTTCAGCTCCGCCTGCTCAGCAGCCGGTGTCTCAGCATCCTGGGCGGCATCAGCATCTGCTTTGGCCGCATCGGCCTCCTCTTGCCGATCGCGCGCAGCAGCTGCAGCGGTCTCCGCTTCCATCTCCTTGCGGGCCTGACGAATCCGCTCCAGACGGTCCTGATGGCGATGCAGTTCATCCGGCAGGTCACTGCCGCGGTTGGTCATGCCGTAACGGCGATCGTCCTGGGCATCGAGGATTTCGGCCTTGCGCATCAGGGCATTGATCTCCTGCACCAGCTGCTTCTCGGCTCTAAGCATCCGCTCATGGCTCATGGCCTTGTGCTTGCTGGCATTGGCTTTCACCTTGGTGCCATCCAGGGCTACATGCCCCAGGCACACCATCCCCGCCTTCTGGCACATCCGCAGAATCTGAACGAACAAACCTTTGAGGGCATCCAGGTTGCGGCGGCGGAAATCGCTGATCCGGCTGTGGTCCGGCTGTTGATTACCGGTGAGCACCCGGAACGCCAGGTCCTCGTAGCAGGCGCGCTCGATCTTCCGCGACGACACTGTGCCCACGCAGTAGGCGTAGAGCAGGAGGAACGTCATCATCCTGGGATCAAACCCCTTCTCTCCGCGAGGATCCCTTGGCCTGAGCCGGGATCAGGATCTCGGAGAGATCCAGCTCATCCACCAGATCCAGCATGAAATACACCTGATGGTCCTCGGCCAGCCACTCACGTGGTAATGGCGGCAGCAAGGTGGTCTGATCTGGCTGCCAGGGGCGGAACGACTTGGGCTTGTGCATGCCCCATTCTCTACCTCAGATCCATTGCTGTCACTGGGATCTGGGCGGATTCAGGGACGGCTGTGAAGATCGGTCTGTGGATCTATGCGCGACAGGCTCCTAGGGCGGAGGTGGTGTCAATCAGCAGCTGGATGGAGATGTCAGCGGTTGAGAGAGGCATGGACCTTGAGCGACTCCCCGTGAGGGTTCCCCAGTGCCGACACGGGGCGTGAGGCGATGGAGCCATTGGGGTTCACAACTATCCGAACCACGGCTTGAAAATAGGCTTCGGGTTCACCAAGTTACTTAGGCAATAAGGGCTTCTGTTCAGATCGTAAACTGGATATCTTGTGCTGCAACAAATTGCTGGAAGCTGCTCTCTATTGGTCCACCTGCACCACCTCCAGCCAGAAGAAGATCCACTCTTTGCAGGCTGCGTTCATCAATGACTGTCGTTTCCGAGGGTTCGCTCATTGGATTAGGATCTTTCAAGGATAATCCCTGGGCTTGGTTGATAGCCTCTTGGAGGTTTCGGGCTTCTTCCTGGGTCAGGATCACGCCTGATGGCGTGGTCTCGTCGCCTGTGAATTGACCCAGTTTTTCGGTGACTGTGGGTCCTTGTCCGGTTCTCGGATCAAATTCAACTCCCTTGCCTGTGATGATGACGCCTGAGGTTGTTCCGGTGATGTCATCTGGGACGGGGGTTCCCCTTTTTTCCAGTACGGTCGCCGCTGCGGCTACTACAGCGCTACCAATAGCGACTCCCGCCGCTAAAGGGACAACGACCGGGCTTGAAGCAACCCCTGCCACAACGCCACCAATGACTGCGGCAGCGCCAAAGACGGCTCCGAACGCACCCATCGTGTCTTTGTCATTCTGCGAGAATCCCAGAAATCCCGTTCCTGGTTGCTCCTTAGGATCTGCTGCACTTGCATTGCCACCGCTGGCACGTCCCTCGTCAAAGGCTGGAGTGGTGATGCTTGCAAGTAATCCTCCTGTCGAACCTCCTGTTCCCGTTGGTGGGTTCAGTTTACTACCAGTGCCGAACAGAGCTTAGATCTTCGATCCATTGATGACTTCAGCGGCGGCCCTAATATCAGTATCTGAGATTTTACTGGTGATCTCGCTTGCTTGTGGTGTAACGATGCTGGTAGCATCAATTTCCTTGAGGGACAAGCGCGGTGTTGTCCTGAACTTTGTCTTGCTGCTGCGCTTGGAAGTTTTGGTGCTGGTTCGCTTGGCCATGGGGTACTCCCCCGTCCGACTCCTTCAGTTTCAGCACGCTGTGCGAGTTGGTTGTTGATGCAGCTCAAGATGGTCTGTGATCCTGCTCACATAGAACTGTCCCCTGATGGTGCTGCTCGCCAAAAAGGAAAACCCGATTGCCATGTGGATAGAGCTGTGCATAGAGCCTTGGGTCTGACATCAGTAGACTCGTTGCCAGGCAAGGCTCTATTTAAACTACGGCAACACACGATGTACTACGACGCCTGAGGCGCAACTGCGCCAGGGCACTGTCGTGCAGATGGCGCTCCCGGGCATGGCGGCGGGCCCAGGCCCGCTGCTGGCCCTCCACATCCCCCTGGGGGTGGCACTCCCGGTGGGTGGTGATCTGGGCCAGCTCAGCGGCACGGCGCCGGTTGCGGCGGGCATGGTCGGCGGCCCAGGCGAGGAATTCCGCGGCCGGGCGCGGGGCGCGGGAACGGTTGGCAGTGGCCATGACCTCCTCCTGATCCACACCCTCATTCTGTAGCCGTTGCTACGGAATAAAGGAGATCTTCACGGGTCTTCAGCCGCCGTATCGCCTGGCTTCACGGTGGGCCGCTCCGATCCGCTGGAATGCACGTCCCCGCACCTGCCCACCGCACTCCATGGCCGATCCCCTCACCCGGCTGGCCTACCGAACCCTGCAGCAGGGGAAATCCCTGGTGGGGCTGACCCACAAGGAGGTGAGCACCCGGCTGATGCGCCTGTTGATTCCCGGCAGCACACCCCCCACCGTTCCCGTGTCCCCGGAGCTGCTGCTGACGATGCAGCGCTCGATGGATGCCCTGCTCGACCTCGACTGGAAGGAGGCTGAAGAGGGGCTCTATCCGGCCTCCCTGCTCTTCGATGCCCCCTGGCTCGACTGGGCCAGCCGCATGCCGCTGGTGTGGCTCGATCTGCCCGCCACCTGGAACCGCCGCCGGGAACGCAGCGTGCGCGACCTGCCAGACGGCGTGGACAGCGCCCTCTATCCCGACTACTACCTCCAGAACTTCCACCACCAGACCGACGGCTACCTCAGCGACCACTCCGCCTCCCTCTACGACCTGCAGGTGGAGCTTCTGTTCAACGGCACCGCCGATCCGATGCGGCGCCGCATCCTGCGCCCCCTGGTGGAGGGCCTCAAGGCCTTCGCAGGTCGGCCCGCCTCCTCCCTGCGGGTGCTCGATGTGGCCACCGGCACCGGCCGCACCCTCCGCCAGCTGCGGGGGGCTCTGCCGGTGGCCCAGCTGATCGGCCTCGATCTCTCCAGCGCCTACCTGCGCCAGGCGAACCGCTGGCTCTCGCCGATGCCCGGCGAACTGCCCCAGCTGGTGCAGGGCAATGCCGAGGCCCTTCCCTTCGCCGACGGCAGCATGCAGGCCACCACCTGCGTGTTCCTGCTGCACGAGCTGCCCGGGCCGGCGCGCCGCTCGGTGGTGGCGGAGATGTACCGGGTGCTGGAGCCCGGCGGGGTACTGGTGCTGGCCGATTCGGTGCAGCTGGCCGATTCACCGGAGTTCGCCGTGCCGATGGAGAACTTCCGCCGCCTCTTCCACGAGCCCTACTACCACCACTACATCCACGACGACATCGACGCCTGCCTCGCCGCAGCCGGCTTCGAGCAGATCCGTGCCTCCTCCCAGTTCATGACGCGGGTGTGGTCGGCCCGCAAGCCGCTGGAAACGGCACGGCAAACGGCAGCGGTCAGCGCCTGAGCCACCAGGCCAGGATCAGCCCGGCGCCGACTCCCCGCAGGCCCGTCCAGAACTGCCGCCCGGGCTGGTTCTGGCGGAGGCCCTGGGGGAGGGGATCGAGGAGGCGCTGGGCCAGGGCCAGGCGCTGCCGCCGGCGGCGCTGCCAGGCGGAGGGCCCCAGCCGCTGGGCGGAGGTGCTGGCCATGGCGAGCACGCCGGCGAGCTGGTGCAGGGCGCCCAGGGGCCGGGCGCGGCGCGGATGGGGGGTCATGCCGCCAGGATGGGCGCCATCTTCCCCGGTTGTCCAGTGACCCAGCGGACTCCCACCCCCCGTCGCGCCTGGCCGGAGGAGGCCCTCGCCCAGGCGGTGGCGCTCCACGACAGCCTGAGCATCCGGGAGCGCGACTGGCACGCCCTCAAGACCCAGCGTCCCCGCCGCGGCGCCGAACAGGTGGCGGCGGCCCTGGTGCAGCTCCTCCAGGCGGATGATCCGGCCAGTTCCACCGCCACGCCGGCGCGGGAGCGGGCCATCGCCCTGCTGGAGCATGGCCTGGCCTGGTTGCGGCAGGAGATCAGCGATCCGGGCTGCCCCAGCCACGGTCGCTGAACCGGGAGCGCCGCACCGCCAGCTGGAGGCGGTTGCCCCGCGGGCTCCAGCGCACGTCGTCGAAGCAGTGGTGGATCAGAAAGAGCCCCCGGCCGCAGGGGGTGTCCTCCTGGTCGGGCAGGCAGTGGCGGCGGCTGTGGGGGGGAACGCCGGGCCCCTCGTCCTGCACCTGCCACACGAGCCAGCGGGGCGTCTGGATGCGGCGGATCCGCAGGCACTTGCGGGGATCACAGCCGTTGCCGTGCCGCACGGCATTCACCAGGGCCTCCTGCAGGCCCAGATGGAGCTCCGCGAGGGTGCGCTCACAGCGGACCGGTTCAAGCAGCAGATCCACCAGCGGAGCCAGCTGGAGGGTGGAGGGAGTGATGTAATCGGCCCAACGCAACGCCACCCGATCAGGTCCGCAGCTGCCGGAGTCGACCCTAGCCCGCAGCCTTCTCGATCCGCTGGCGCAGGGCCGGATGGTGAAGCAGTGCATCCATCAGCCGCACCCCCCGCAGCTGGTTCACCAGGGGCATGTGGCCCTCCGGGGCCTCCAGGCTCCAGGTGAAGGAGCCGGGATAGCGGGTCCAGACGCCATCGGTCTTCCAGCCGAGCAGGGGCCAGAGCCGCTCCCAGCGGCCACCGCAGGCCTGCAGCAGCCGGCCCTGCACCGAGAAGCCGAAGCGGCCGCGCGAGTAGGTGAGCCAGAGCCGATCGAGGCTCTCCAGGTCCACCCCCGGCATGGCGGGTACTTCGCTGTAATACACATAGCCGCGTCGCACGGCCTCCGGGCCGGCCAGCTGGCGCAGCAGCTCACTGGTGAGGCGATCGGCGGCTTCGAACTCCTGCCGCATCAGGTGCCCCTGCAGCTCCGCGTAGCAGAGGCCGGCGCCGCTGGTCACCGCGAGCCAGCCCTCGGGGTAGCGCTTCAGCACCGCTTCCTTCAGGTCCGGGTCGCTCTCCTGCAGCAGCAGCTGCAGCAGGCAGCCCGGGGCCCAGTCGTCGCCGGTGGCATCCCAGCCATCGAGCCGGTCGGCGATCAGGGGTGCCACCTCGGCCGCATGAGCCTCCAGGGGGGCCAGCAGGCTGCGCCGCTGCCGCGCCGAAGCACGGAGGAAGCCCTCCAGCAGCTGGTCTGGGGTCGCACTGGCGGCGGTGGAAACCGGGGTACCGGAGAGCATCGAGCAGACCCAGCCAGGTGGGGGAGCCAGTGTGGGCCCACTATGTCAGTCAGGTTTGACCCGGGGCGGCCCGGGGGTTCCCACCGCCACCCGAACCGCCGCCATGCCCTTCCGCGACGAAGCCTCCTTCCTCTCCAGCGCGAATGGCTCCGGCCCCGCCCGCCTGCCCGTGGAGGCGTTTCTGGCGGCCAGCGGCCCGGTGGTGGATGTGCGCAGCCCCTCCGAGTTCCGCCAGGGCCACATCCCCGGCGCCCAGTCGCTGCCCCTGTTCTCCGATGAGGAGCGCGCCGAGGTGGGCCCCCTCTACAAGCCGGCGGGCCGGCGGCGGGCCCAGCACCGGGGGCTGAAGCTGGTGGGGCCCCGCCTGGCCTGCCTGGCCAACGCCCTGGGGGCCCTGGCGGAGGCCGGCCGGCCCGAGGGGGACCCGGCCGTGCTGCGGATTCACTGCTGGCGCGGCGGGCTGCGCTCCGGCAGCGTCGCCTGGCTGGCCAGCACCCTGGATCTGCCGGTGCTGCTGCTGGAGGGGGGCTACAAGGCCTTCCGGCGCTGGGTTCTGGACCTGTTCGATCGGCCCTGGCCCCTGCGGCTGCTCGGCGGCCGCACCGGCTGCGGCAAGACCGATCTGCTCCTGGCCATGGCAGCCCGGGGGATGGCCGTGGTGGATCTCGAGGGGCTGGCCCACCACCGCGGCAGCAGCTTCGGGGGGCTGGGTCAGCCGGAGCAGCCCAGCAGCGAGCACTTCGAGAACCGCCTCGCCCTGGCGTTGCACGGGCTCCAGGAGGCTCCGGCCATCTGGGTGGAGGCCGAGAGCGCCCAGGTGGGGCGCTGCCGTATCCCCCGCGGCCTGTGGGCTCGGATGCAGGGGGCCCCGGTGCTGGAGATTCAGCGGCCCCCGTGCGAGCGGATCGAGCGGCTGGTGGCGGTCTATGGCGTCCAGAATCCCCAGGGGCTGCACGAGGCCACCGAGCGGATCGCCAAACGGCTCGGTCCCCAGCGCACGGCAGTGGCCCTGGCGGCGATCGAGGCCCGCGACTGGGCCACCGCCTGCGGCGCGATGCTCGACTATTACGACCGCTGCTACGACCATGAACTCGAGCGGCATCCGGCACCGAGCCTGGGCCGGCTGGATCTGACGGGCCTCAGCGACGAAGCCGCTGCCGTGCTTCTGGAGGAGCAGCTCGATGCGACGGGCAGCTCCGGGATCGCGGCCTAGGATCGTTTTTTCCACCAGTTGCCATGGGTGCCGCCATTCAGTTCTTCCGTGGTGTGGATGAGCCGGTGGTGCCCGATATCCGCCTGACCCGCTCCCGCGATGGCCGCACCGGCCAGGCGATGTTCGTGTTCGAGGAGCCCGAGGCCCTCGCCCCCGAAACCATGGGCGATATCACCGGCATGTTCATGGTGGATGAGGAGGGCGAGATGGTGACCCGCGAGGTGAAGGCCCGCTTCGTGAACGGCAAGGCCAGTGCCCTGGAGGCCACCTACACCTGGAAGAACACCACCGATTTCGAGCGGTTCATGCGCTTCGCCGAGCGCTACGCCGACAGCCACGGCCTCGGCTTCTCCGGCCAGGGTGGTGGCGAGGAGGCGGCTGACGCCGAAGGCTGAGGCCGGCCATGGAGAGAGGCTGCAGCCCATGCAGGCCCAGGGGAACCCGATGAACTTTGGCCAGTGGCTCGGGCTTGCCGCCCTGGTGGCCTCCCTGCTGCTCCTCTGGAGCCTGCGGGAGGCCCTCGTGCTCGTCTTCGCCGCCGTGGTGCTGGCCATGGCCCTCTGCACCCTGGTGGGGCGGATCCGCCAGCTGCTGGGCTGCGCCCGGCCCCTCGCCCTGCTGCTCAGCCTCCTCCTGCTGGTGGTGCTGGTGCTGGTGGTGGGCACCGTGGTGATCCCCCCGTTCGTGGATCAGTTCGCCGAGCTGCTGCAGAAGATTCCCGCCGCCGGCCGGGAGCTGCTCCAGCTGGTGCGCCAGGCGATCAGTTCCGCCAGCACCATGCTCTACGGCCGCAGTGACGGGGCCCTGGGCTGGCTGCAGCAGGGTCTGCAGCAGGCCAATCCCGCCAATGGCCTGGCGGGCAGCCTCAGCGGGGGTGCCCTGCGGATCGTGGGGCTGGCCGGAAACGTGGGCACCGGCCTGCTGCAGACCCTGTTCGTGGTGGCCGTGGCGCTGATGATCGCCAGCCAGCCCACGGCCTACCGGGAGGTGCTGCTGCTGCTGGTGCCCTCCTTCTACCGCCGCCGTTTCCGGGTGGTGCTCACCCACTGCGGCGATGCCCTGAGCGGCTGGATGAGCGGCGTGCTGATCAGCTCCACCTGCGTGGGGCTGCTGGCGCTGATCGGCCTGTCGCTGCTGGGGGTGAAGCTGGCGGCGGCGAATGCCCTGCTGGCGGGTCTGCTCAACATCATTCCGAACGTGGGGCCCACCCTTGGCACCCTGTTCCCGCTCTCGGTGGCGCTGCTGGAGAGTCCCTGGAAGGCCCTGG
This sequence comes from Synechococcus sp., assembly GCA_046081905.1. Taxonomy (GTDB): domain Bacteria; phylum Cyanobacteriota; class Cyanobacteriia; order PCC-6307; family Cyanobiaceae; genus CBW1002. The sequence goes on from JBJTWS010000359.1 coordinate 11,050, forward strand.
CGGTGCTGGGTCTCTACGTGGCCATCCAGAACCTCGAGAGCTATGTGATCACCCCCTCGGTGATGCACCACCAGCTGCAGTTGCTGCCGGGCCTCACCCTGATCGCCCAGCTGCTGTTCACCGTGCTGTTCGGTCCGCTGGGCCTGCTGCTGGCCCTGCCCCTGGCGGTGTGCCTGCAGGTGCTGGTGCGGGAGGTGCTCATCCGCGACGTGCTTGATCCCTGGCGCCGATCCGCCGCCCCGCCCACCGCAGCGCTGCCATGAGCCCGCGCACCGTGGTGGGCGTGCTCGCCCTGGTGGTGCTGGGCCTCCTGGCCTGGGAACTCCGCTGGGTGCTGCTGGTGCTCTTCGGCGCGGTGGTGCTGGCGGTGGCCCTCGATGTGCCGATCACCCTGCTGCGGCGGCTGCTGCCCCTCAACCGCCAGGCCGCCCTGGCCCTGGTGCTGGTGGTGCTGCTGCTGGCCGGCAGCCAGCTGGGGGGCCTGCTGCTGCCGGAGCTGGTGGACCAGGTGAACGAGCTCACCCAGCTGCTGCCCTCCCTGAGCCGCAAGCTGGCGGATCTCGCGAGCAACCTGCCGGGGCTGCCCCGGCTGGAGCAGCAGCTGCTGGAGGGCAGCACCTGGGAGAAGCTCCAGCCCCTGGGCGGCCAGCTGCTGGGGGTGGCCGGGGGCGCCGCCAACACCACCATCCAGCTGCTGCTGATGGGGCTTCTGGCGATTCTGCTGGCCCTCGATCCCCGCAGCCACCAAGGGCTGGTGGTGGCCGCCACGCCGCGCTTCTACCGCCACCGCATGCGGGAGCTGCTGCACGAGTGCCGCGAGGCCCTGGGGGGCTGGCTGGCGGGCATGACCCTCTCAGCCCTGGTGGTGGGGCTGCTCACCTGGGCGGGCCTCGCCCTGCTTGGGGTGCCCCTGGCCCTGCTGAGCGCCCTGGTCTGCGCGGTGCTCACCTTCGTGCCCACGATCGGGCCCACCGCAGCCACGCTTCTGCCCCTGGCCATGGCGCTGGTGGTGTCGCCGGCCAAGGTGGTGCAGGTGCTGATCCTGCGGCTGGTGCTCCAGAACGGCGAGGCCTTCCTGCTCACGCCGCTGCTGCTCAAACGCACCGTGAATCTGCTGCCCACCGTGGCGCTGATGGCCCAGCTCTGCCTAGGGGCCCTGCTGGGGCTACCCGGGGTTCTGATCGCCCTGCCGCTGGTGGTGGTGCTGCAGGTGATCGGTCAGGAGGTGGTGGTGCGCGAAATCATGGACCACTGGGACCGCACTCAACGCCGCACGTAGTGGCGCCAGAGGGAGGGTTGCAGCAGCAGAACCAGCACGGCGAGGGGGTGGCTGCCGATGGCGAACACCACCGCCGAGACGGTGAAGGCATCGAGCAGCAGCCGGAATTCCCCCTGGAGATCGGTGAGGGCCAGCAAGAGAAGGGCGAGGGGCACCAGAAACCCTGCCCGGGAAGGGCGCCCGTGGGAACGGGTCAACGGGAGAGCACCGGCAGGAGGGTCGGGGCGATACCGATGCTCGACCAGGTGCCCACCAGGATGCCCACCGCCAGGGCCAGGGCGAACCAGAACAGGGTGCTGCCGCCGAAGAACAGCAGCGCCAGCAGGGGGAGCAGGGTGGTGAGGGAGGTGTAGAGGGAGCGGGTGAGGGTGGCGGCCACGGCGGCATCGGCCTGATCCTCCAGCGACTCCTCGGCCAGAAGGCGCCGCTTCTCACGGATCCGGTCAAACACCACCACCGTGTCGTTCACGGAGTAGCCGGCCACCGTGAGCAGGGCCACGGCGAAGAGGCTGTTCACCTCCACCCCCCGCAGCAGCCCCAGCCAGGCGAACAGCCCTGCGGTGATCAGCACATCGTGGCCGAGGCAGAAGAGGGCCAGGAAGGCGAAGAGGCGGTCGTAGCGGAACGCGATGTAGATGGCGATCCCCACGAAGCTCACCAGCAGCGACACGAGGCTGCCCCGCAGCAACTGGGCCCCGAGGGTGGGACCGATGGTTTCCACCGAGAGTCCCCCCGGCTGGAACGGACCCGCCACGGGGGCCAGGTCGTTCACCACGGCCTGGCTCTGGTCGGCGGTGAGGTTGGGCAGCCGCAGCAGCAGGGAGGCACCGTTGTCGAGGATCTGGATGCCCACGCCGCCGAGGTTGGGCGCCCGCTCGCCCGGATCATGGGGGAGGGGGATCCGCTCCAGCTGCTGCTGCACCGTGGCGGTGGCCAAGGGGGTGCAGGCCGGGGTGCAGGCCCGCTCCAGCTGGATCTGGGTGCCACCGGTGAAGTCGAGGCCGGGGCGCAGCGGCGCCCGGATGGCGGGATCGAGCCAGCAGAGCACCATGCCCAGCACGCTCAGCAGGGCGGCAGCGAGCGAAACCCCCCAGGCCAGGCGGCGATGGCGGTTGATGCGCAGGGCGGGCTGGGCCTCGGAAAGCGAGGGGCTGATGGGCATGGCGTGGGAGAGGGGATCAGGCCGCCTGGGAGGGAAGCTGCCGCACGGGCAGGAAGAAGCCGGGCCGGCGCAGCGCCGGATAGCCCATCAGCAGCCGCAGCAGGGTGCGGGTGCAGGTGAGGGCACTGAACAGGCTGAGCAGAACGCCGATGCCCAGGGTCACCGCGAAGCCCTTCACCAGGCCGGTGCCGAGGAAAAACAGGGCGGCACAGGTGATCAGGGTGGTGAGCTGGCCATCGAGGATCGAGGAGAAGGCCTGGGAAAAGCCCGTATCGATCGAGCGGATCAGGGTGTTGCCGGAGCGGAGCTCCTCTTTCACCCGCTCGAAGATCAGCACGTTGGCATCCACGGCCATGCCGAGCGAGAGGATGAAGCCCGCGATGCCCGGCAGGGTGAGGGTCAACGGGATCAGGGCGTACACCGCCAGGTTGAAGAGGGCATAGAGGCTCAGGGCCAGAACCGCCACCACTCCGGCAAGGCGATACACCACCACCATGAACACCGCCACCAGGGCGAGGCCAATGAGGGCCGCCACCAGGCTGGAGCGGATGTTGTCGGCGCCGAGGGAAGGGCCGATGGTGCGCACCTCGATCACTTTCACCGGCAGGGGCAGGGAGCCACCGCGGAGCTGCACCTCCAGATCGCGGGCTTCCTCGGAACTGAAGTTGCCGGTGATGCTGGCGGAGCCGCCGGCGATGCCGGCCGCCTTGAACTCCGGCCCCACGGTCGCCTCACTGATCGAGCGGCCGTCGAGCACGATGCCCAGCAGGCGCCCCGTTCCCGCGATCGACTGGGTGAGCTTGGCGAACTTCTCGCCCCCCTGCTGGTTGAAGCTGAGGGTCACCTCCCAGCCGGAGCCGCTCTGCTGCTGCTGGCGGCCCGCGGTCACCAGGTCCTTGCCCGTGAGGGCCGCCGGCTCATAGAGGCCCACGATGCGGCGGTTCACTTCCGCCAGCAACTGGCGCAGCTGATCCACCTCACTGGTGCCCGGCGGCACGGTGATCCCCATGCTGCGCAGGGCTTCGGCCAGTTCCTCGGCCTTGAAATCCGGTGTGGGCGGCTCCGGCGTGCCGGGAATGGGAGCCGTGGCCTCGGGGGAGGGCGCCCGCCGTTCCTTGCTTGCCAGCACCGCCTCGGCCTGGCGCTTGAGGGCCAGCAGTCCGCGCATGTCCTGCTCACTGCCGGCCTTCTGGGCGCGGAACTCGAGCAGGGCGGTGGAACCCAGCACCTTGGCGGCCCGGCTGGGGTCCTGCTCGCCGGGGAGCTGCAGCACCAGCTGATCGCTGCCCACGGTCTGGAGGGTCGACTCCGCCACCCCGAGGCCGTTGATGCGGCGCTCGAGCACCTCCTTCACCGCCTCGAG